>NZ_JBAMDC010000003.1:0-93851 GCF_036961605.1 Streptomyces sp. KLMMK | reverse complement strand
GTCGCCGCGGCGGGCGACCCGGCGGCGCTGTACGGCGCAGTTGCGGCCCGGGGCGGCCTGACGCCGTCACAGGTCCGCGAGGAGAGCGCGCGCATCCTGGCCCGACGCGAGATCGCCGCCACGATGGACGAGCTGAAGGGCGTCGCCGCCCGCGTGCGCTACCGGCCGGTGGACGTCCGGGAACCCGAGGCCGTGAGCCGGGCGGTCAAGGAGATCCATGCCGAGTACGGTCGTCTCGACGGCGTCGTCCACGGCGCCGGCGTGATCGAGGACGGGCTGATCGCGCAGAAGTCCCCCGAGTCCTTCCAGCGGGTGTTCGCCACCAAGGCGGACGGCGCCGCCGCGCTGCTCGGCGCCCTCGAAGGACTGCCGGCCCTTCCCGCCTTCGTCGTGCTCTTCGGAAGCGTCGCCGCGGCGCTCGGCAACCGCGGCCAGGCCGACTACGCGGCGGCCAACGACGCACTGGAGGAACTGGGCGGCCAGTGGGCGGCCCGCACGGGAGGCCGGGCCCTGACCGTCCACTGGGGGCCGTGGGCCCCCACCGGAGCCCACCCGGGGATGGTCACCCCGGAGCTCGGCCGCGCGTACGCCCGGCGCGGAGTCGGCCTCATCGACCCCCATGAAGGCGCACGGGCGCTGCTGCGCGAACTCGCCTGGGGCGGGGTCCGGTCCGGTGCCGTCGTCTACACCGCCCCGGGCCGGTGACCATGACGCACACACCGGCGCCGCCGGTCGCCGTCATCGGCATGGCCGTGCTGTTGCCCGGCTCCCCCGATCTGGAGACGTACTGGCGGAACCTGACGGCCGGCACGGACGCGATCACCGACGTCCCGGCGGAGCGGTGGGACGCCGGCTACTACGACCCGGCCGGTGCCCGCGGGGCCGACCGCATCTACTGCCGGCGAGGCGGATTCGTGGACGAGTTCGCCGTGGTGGACACCGCCCGGTGCGGCATCATGCCCGCCGCCGTGCCCGGTACCGAGCCCGATCAGCTGCTCGCGCTGCACGTGGCGGCGGCCGCCGTGGCCGACGCGGGCGGCGAGCAGCGGCTGCCCGACCGCAACCGGGTGGGCGTGGTGCTGGGCCGGGGCAATTACATGGGGGCCGGGCTCGCCCGTCTCACCCAGCGCGTGGGGTTCGCCCACCAGCTGGTGCGCACTCTCGGCGAGCTGCTGCCGGACCTGGAACCAGGTCAGCTAGACCGCGTCCGGGCCGCGTTCAGCCGCCGTCTGGGCGCCGACAGCCCGGATGCGGCGGCCGGCCTCGTGCCCAACCTCGTCGCGTCACGGACGGCGAGCCGGCTGGACCTGCGCGGCCCGGCCTACACGATCGACGCCGCCTGCGCATCGTCCCTGGTGGCGGTCGACCAGGCCGTCACCGAGCTCGCCTCCGGCCGCTGCGACGTGATGCTGGCCGGCGGGGTCCACCACTGCCACGACATCACCCTGTGGAGCGTCTTCAGCCAATTGCGCGCCCTCTCGCCGAGCCAGCGCATCCGCCCCTTCCACCGGCACGCCGACGGCCTCCTGATCGGCGAGGGGTCGGCCGTCGTGGTCCTCAAACGCCTCGCGGACGCCCAGCGGGACGGCGACCGCGTCTATGCGGTCGTCCGCGGCACCGGGGTGTCCGGCGACGGCCGCGCCTCGGGGCTCCTCAGCCCGGACCCGGGCGGCCAGGTGCGGGCCGTGCGGCAGGCGTGGCGCGCCGCCGGCCTCGACCCGCGCGCACCGCACTGCCTCGGGCTCCTCGAAGCCCACGGCACCGCAACACCGGCCGGGGACGCGGCCGAACTCGCCACCCTGGCCGAGGCGTTCGGGCCCGCCACGGGCAGCGGCCGGGCCGTGCTCGGATCGGTGAAGTCGATGATCGGCCACACCATGCCGGCCGCAGGAGCGGCCGGGCTGGTCAAAGCCGCCCTCGCGATCCACCACCGGGTGCTGCCGCCCACGCTGCACTGCGACGATCCGCACCCGGCGCTGGCCGGCACGCGGTTCCGCGTCACGGGCGCGGCGGAGCCGTGGGAGGGCGGGCCCGGCCCGGCCGCACGCCGCGCCGCCGTCAACGCCTTCGGCTTCGGCGGCATCAACGCCCACGTCGTCCTCGAACAGCCGCCCCCGGCCACCGGTGCGCCGAGCCTGCGGAACCAGCGGAACCGTAAGCCCACGACCACCGTGAGCGAGCCGGAGCGCGTCCTGGCCCTGGCCGCCGGCACCCCGCGGGAACTCGCGGACCTGCTGGCCCTGGAGAACCACACGGCGGCGGTCCCCCGGGGCTCCGGCCCGGTCCGGCTCGGCATCGTCGCCCCCACCCCCGAGCGGCGCGCACTGGCCGCACGCGTGGTGGCCGGGGAACGCCCTTGGCGCGGCCGCAACGACATCTGGTACGCGCCCGCCCCGCTGCTGGGCCCCGGCACCGCGGGCAGGATCGCGTTCGTCTTCCCCGGTCTGGAGGCCGAGTTCGCGCCCCGGGCGGACGGGATCGCCGAGCACTTCGGCCTGCCCCTGCCGCCCGCCGCCGGCCGCCCGCCCGGAGCGGGGGCGCCCGTCGGCGATCTCGGGCGCCATGCGGTCGAGGTGTTCGCCCTCGGCCGCCTCCTCGACGGCGCGCTGCGGCGGATGGGCATCCTCCCGGACGCCGTCGCCGGCCACAGCGTCGGCGAGTGGAACGCCATGGCGATGGCCGGCATGTACGCACGGGAAGCCGTCGACGGACTCCTGGCCGCCTTCGACCCCGACCGGCTGCGCGTGCCCGGCCTCGCCTTCGCGGTGCTGGGCACCCCGGCCCGGCGGGCGCAGGCCGCGCTGGCAGTACTGGGGGACGGCCGCGTCGTCCTCTCCCACGACAACGCACCCGGACAATGCATGATCTGCGGCCCCCTCCCCCAGGTCGAAGAGGTCGTCCGGTCGCTGCGCGCCGAAGGGGTGTTCGGGCGCATCCTGCCGTTCCGGTCGGGCTTCCACACCCCCATGCTCGCCCCCTGGCTGGAGCCGATCACCGCCGAGGCGGAGCGTCTGGAGCTGGTGCCCCCCGCCGTCCCGCTCTGGTCGGCGACGACCGCCTCCCCGTATCCCACGGACCCGGCGGAGGTACGGAAGCTGTTCGTCCGGCACCTGCTGGAGCCGGTGCGCTTCCGGTCGCTCGTCGAGGCCCTGCACGATGCGGGGTTCCGCGCGTTCGTCCAGGTCGGCACCGGACAGCTCACCTCACTCGTCTCCGCCACGCTGGAGGGCAAGGACCACGTCGCCGTGGCCGCCGACTCGCCCCGCAGGGACGGACTCGCCCAGCTCCGTCGCGTGGCCCTGGCCCTGTGGACCCACGGCGCCGGCATCGACCCCGCCCTGCCGCCCGCACCCGGTGCCGCGACGGCCCACAGGCGGGAACGCCCGGAGGGTGCCGCCCTCCAGGCACCGACCCGGCTCGCCCTGGGCAGCACACTCGTCTCCCTGAGCGAGCAGGACCTGGCGGAGCTGCGCCGTGACCTCGCGCTCACCCGCACCGCCGCCACGGGTTCCGGTGAACCCGGCTCCGATTCCATCGGCCGGTGGGTCACCGCACTGGAGGAGGCCGCCGGGCGCTTCCCTCCTGCCGCCGAGCTCGCCGCGCTCATCCGGGAGACGGCCGCCACCGCCGCCGCGCTGATCGGCGCCACTACGCCGGGCCACGGCGCCATGCGGGGCGACTCCGGTACGCCGGGCCACGCCATCACGCGGCGCGAAGCCGCCTCGCCGGGCGACGCCGTCGCGCCGGGCCGCGGATGGCAGACGGTGCTGCCCGTCTCCGTGGAGGCGATGCCGTACCTGCTCGACCACTGCTTCATCCACCAGCGGCCCGGCTGGCCCGATCTGGACGACAGGAGACCCGTCGTCCCGGGCACCACCATCGTCCACCACCTCATGGACGCGACGGAACGGGCCGTCCCGGGCATGCGGGCGGTCGCCGTGCACCACGTGCGCTTCGATCAGTGGGTGGCCGCCGCCGAGCCCGTCGACGTACCCATAGCGGGGACCCCGTCGCCGGACGGCGCCGACAGGTTCGACGTCTCCTTCGGCCGGAGTGCACGGGCGACCGTCGAGCTCGCGCCGCAGTACCCGGAGGCCGGCGTGGGCTGGGGCGTCCAGTACCCGGACCTTGCGGCCGAACGCACCCCCGAGCACACGGCGGCCCGGATCTACGACGAGCGCTGGATGTTCCACGGCCCGTCGTTCCAGGGCGTCACCGACATCACGGCCATCGGTGAGCAGCATGTGCGCGGCGTGATCTCCGCCGCTGCCACTCCGGGCGCGCTGCTGGACAACGTCGGTCAGCTCATCGGCTACTGGATCATGGCAAGCCGGGCCGAGCGGGTCGCCGTGCTCCCCGTGGGCATCCGGCACATCCGCTTCGCCGGCCCCCGTCCCGCACCCGGCACACCGGTGGAATGCCTCGTCAGGATCGTCTCGCTGACGGACACCGTGCTCGAGGCCGACGCGCAGCTCGTCACGGGCGGCCGGGTGTGGGCCGAGCTCACCGGCTGGCAGGACCGGCGCTTCGACAACCTGCCCGAGACCCGCAAGGTGGAACGCTTCCCCGAACGGCACACCCTCTCCCGCCCGCAACCCGGGGGCTGGAGCCTGCTCCACGAGTGGTGGCACGACAGCGCCTCCCGCGACCTGGTCATGCGCAACCACCTGGCCCGCGCCGAACGGCACGCCTACGAGCGGCAGCCCCCGCGCGGCCGAGGACAGTGGCTGCTCGGCCGGATCGCGGTCAAGGATGCGGTGCGGCAGCAGCTGTGGGAGGAGGGGGAAGGGCCGGTCTTCCCCGCCGAGATCCAGGTGGGCAACGACGAACGCGGCAGACCGTACGTCACCGGAGTACACGGCCGGCTCCTGCCCGAACTCGATGTGTCGCTCGCTCACTGCGCCGAGACCGCCGTGGCCCTGGTACGGCACCGCAGCACCCGCGGACCGGGCGGCGTGGGCATCGACGTCGAAGAGATCACCGAACGGCCGGTGCACCTCCACGAGTTCGCCCTGGCGCCGGACGAGCGACGGTTGCTCGCCTCTGCCTGCACGGAGACGGGTGAACCGGAGGCCCTGTGGTTCACCCGGTTCTGGGCGGCGAAGGAAGCGGTGGCCAAAGCGGAGGGCACCGGCCTGCGGGGCAGCCCCCGGGACTTCACGGTGCTCGGCGCCGGCCCGGACGGGCTCGTGACGGCGGCAGGGAGACACACCTGGTCCGTGCGGTGCCGCAGTATCGGCAACCCTCCCGGACTGCCCCCCAGGGACTACGTCGTCGCGTGGACGACCGGCACGACGGACGAAGTGCCCGGGCAGGCGACCAAGGGCGCGACCAAGGAAGCCATCGGAGAGGCCATCGGAGAAGTGACCGGGGAAGTGACCGGGGAAGCGGTCGGCGAGGCGCTCGGCGAGGCGATCCGAGAAGAGACGCAGGAGAGAGGGACAGCATGAACGACGAACGGACGAGTCCGGCAGGTCCCGAGGACGAGACCCTGGTACTCAAGGAGGTCCTCGAAATGATCGGCGCCATTCTCGGGGGGCCCGTGGACGACTTCCACGACGGGGAGATCACCAGGGAGACCATGCTCCACGAGGACCTGGACATGGTCAGCATCGACTTCGCGGACCTGGGCGGCCGGCTCGCCGCGGCGTACGGGGAGAGGGTGAACCTGGCCGACTACTTCGCCGGACTCGACCTCAGCCAGATCATGTACCTCAAGGTCGGCGACATCGTCGACTACGTCGTCTCGTGCCTCCACGGGAACGCGGCCGGGGCGGCGGGGCGCCGGGGATGAGGAGCGGCAGGCCATGAGCGGCTTCCTGTTCGTCGTGCCCCCGTTCGCAGGACACGTCAACCCCACCGTCGGCGTCGCGGCGGAACTGGTCCGGCGCGGCCACCGGGTCGCCTGGGCAGGTCCGCCGTACGCCGTGGAGCCGCTGGTGGGGGCGCAAGCGACCGTCTTTCCCTGCGCCGCCCCGGGGGCACCGGGACCCTTCGGCGCCGCCGTTCCGGGAGCTTCGGATGCAGGGAATCCGGATCCGGGGGCGCCGGCGCCGGGAAGGCTGCATCCAGGAAGGCCGGATCCGGGGGCGTCGCTTCCACCCGGGGAGCAACGGGGCGCGGCGGCGCTGAGATCTCTGTGGGAGGACTGCCTGGAGCCGCTCGCCGAGGCCATGGCGCCCGGGGTCCGGGCAGCTGTACGGGAATTCCGGCCGGACGTGCTCGTCGCCGACCAGCAGGCCCTCGCGGGAGGCCTGGTGGCCGACCGACTGGGGATCCCCTGGGCCACCTCGGCGACCACGTCGGCAGAGTTCACGGCGCTCACCGGCACGCCACAGCTGCGGGGATGGGCCGACGAGCGGGTCCGGAGCCTGCGGGAACGCTCGGGTGCACCCGGCAGCCGATCCGATCCGCGCCGTTCGGACCGGCTCGTCCTGGTGTTCACCACCGAGGCCCTGGCAGGCCCGGCCGGGCACCTCGGCCCGCAAGTACGGCTGGTCGGACCGTCGATCGCCCCGCGCCCCTCCCCCGGCGGCTTCCCGTGGCACCGCCTGGACGACGCGCGCCCCACCGTTCTGATCACGCTCGGCACGGTGAGCGGCGACGCCGGGGCGCACTTCCTGCCCGCCTGCGCCGCGGCGGTCCGCGACCGGTCCGACGTGCTCCAAGCGGTGATCGCCGACCCGTCCGGCGCCGTGCGCGACACCGGTGACGGGATCCTCGTCCTGCCGCACGTGCCCCAGCTCGCCCTGCTGGAGCAGTGCTCGGCCGTGCTCTGCCACGGCGGGCACAACACCGTCTGCGAGGCCCTGTGGCACGGACTGCCCCTCGTCGTCGCCCCCATCCGGTACGACCAGCCCGTGATCGCCTCCCAGGTGGTCCGGGCGGGGGCCGGGCTGCGCATCCGGTTCCGGCACGCGAACGCCGACCGGATCGGCGCGGCCCTCGACACCGTTCTCGGCGAGCCGCAGTACCGGGCCGCGGCCCGGCGCGTGGGGGAATCCTTCCGCGCGGCGGGAGGTGCGGCCGCCGCGGCGACCCACCTCGAACACCTCGCCGCCCGCACCGCGGTGGTACGGGCCCGAGCCCTGTGAACGTGACCCGGACCATCCCCGAACCGTCCCTCCTCCCCCAGGAGTTCCCCCGTGCTCCATTCCTCGCCGCCCCCCTCTCCTGAGCAGCGGGCCTCTTACCGTGACGCCCTCGCCCAGGGCGTGGACCGGTTCCTGCACCCGCCCCGGACCACCTGCCCTTGGTGCGACGCCGGACGCCTCCGGCAACGCCTGCGCACCACGGACCTCCTGCAGCGCAAGCCGGGCGTCTTCACCCTCGACCAGTGCCTGGAGTGCGGTCACGTCTTCCAGAACCCGCAGTTGAACGAGGACGGCCTGGACTTCTACTACCGCGACTTCTACGACGGCTACTGGGAGGACCGCGCCGGGGAGACCTGGGCGAGCCTGCGGGAGGCGTACGAGCAGCGCGCCGCGTTCGCAGCCCCTCACGTCCGGCCGAAGACGTGGCTGGACGTCGGCACCGGGCACGGTCATTTCTGCGCAGCCGCCGCGGACCGGTTCCCCGACACGGTCTTCGACGGCCTCGACCGGGGCGAGTGCGTCGAACGGGCCGTCCGGCGGGGTTGGATCGAGCGCGCCCACCGCGGCCTGTTCCCGGATCTGGCAGCCGAACTGGCCGGCGCGTACGACGTGGTCAGCATGCAGCACTACCTGGAGCACACGGTCCATCCTCTGCGAGAGCTGCAGGCCGCGGCCCAGGTCGTCCGTCCCGGCGGTCACCTCTTCATCGAAGTGCCCGACCCCGAATGCCGGTTCGGCCACATCCTGGGCCGCTGGTGGATGCCCTGGTTCCAGCCGCAGCACCTGCATCTGATGCCCATGGCGAACCTCCGGCGCCGTCTGGAGGACCTCGGGTTCACCGTGGTCGCCCAGGAGCGCTGCAATTTCAACGGGCCCGTCAACCTCCTGTACTCCACCTACCTCCGCGTGCACAACACGGCCCCTGCCCCCGATGCGCCCTGGTTCCCCGCCGCGCCGGCACCGCTGCGCACGACGATCCGCAAGGCGATGTTCCTCGGTGCGATCCCCCTGCTCCTCGCGGCGAAAGTCGCAGACCGGCTCACCGGGCTCCTGCCGTCCGGCGCACGCGTGACCGACGCGTACCGGATCCTGGCACGCCGGGACCCTCTGGGCCCGGCGTGAGAACAACGGCTGCCGCCCGGCTGCCGGCGTCCTGCTTTGTTCGCGCACGGTAAACGCGCACGGTAAAACCGTCGGCCGGGAGCCCGGCCGACCGTCTGAGGGGCCCGGGGGCCTGGGGGCCCCGGGGCCCGGGACGGTACGGCCCCGGCCCGAGGCCGTCCGCTACCTGAACAGGCGGTCGCCGCTGGTGGCCATGCGGTGGGTGGCGCTGTGGCGGTTCACCCAGTCACGGATGAGGTTGATGGCGTTGGCGCACTGCCAGCCGTTGTCGTACTCGTGCTCGCCGGTGAAGTTGCCGTAGCCCGCGATGATGCCGTCCACACGTGCGTCGCCCAGCAGCTTGTCGACGTACCACGGATCGTTGTAGGTGGTCGTCCAGGACAGCGTGGCCGCGAGCTGTCCGGCGGCACGGTCCCGGGCGCCCTTCTTCAGTTCCGCGCACGTGTTGTAGGTGGCTTCCGTGCAGTTGCCGAAGCCGTTGGGGATGTTGCCGTCGCCGTAGTCCATCACCCGGTGACCGGCGGGGAATCCGGAACCGGACCGGTTGAAGGCGTCGCGGACCTTGTCGCGGGTCCCGGTCGTCGTGATTCCTTCCAGCGGGCCGAACGTGCCTTCCAGGCTCTTCCAGCCCCTGCCGCCGACGTCCGGAGTGGCGCCGCCATGGTACTCGTAGAAGCCGTAGAGCACCTGGATCCCGGCGGCCGTCAGCCGCTGCGCCTTGTCGTGCAGTCCGGCGACGCTGCAGCCGCGGTTCTGCTGCTCCCCGCAGTAGTTCGGGTCCTTGATGTCCAGCCAGACCAGTGCCGGCCGGCGCCCTGCCTTGGCATTGGAGACGATGCGGTCGACCATGCTGTCGAAGCTGGGGCCCCGCCTGTTGTCACCGGCCGAGGAACAGTCGTGATAGGCGCGCCATTCGTTCGGGTTCCACCAGGCGCACACGTCGATCTCGATGCCGTTGGCTCCGTGGTTGAGCGCGGCGTCCACGCCGTCCAGGGTGTCGACCCGGTGGGCGATGGCGTAGATCGCGTGACGCTGATCGGCCGCTGCCGCCGGGCTCGTACCGAGGGCGGTGCCACCGACGATCCCGCACAGCGCCGCTATCAGCGCCAGCACCATGCGCGGGCCGGCGCCATGTCGAAGGTGAGTGGTCAAGAAAGGGCCTCCTTCACGTCGGTGCCGCTGTCCGGCACACCCTGAATCTCTCCGTACGCACCAGATCGCCGGACGTGGCGCCTGGACCACCCGAGCTTGCGGGGTCATGCCTTCCGGCCGCCACGAAAGCCGGAGATTCCGGGACGCTGGAACGCGGAAGTGGGCTCTGGCCAGCGGAGAAGCGGGCGGCCTGGAAGGCCCGAATGGAACGCTGCGGGCCACGAGACGGTACGCGCGCGGGCACCCGCGGACAGCCGCTGCCCGGCACGAGCTCAACCGGACGGCGTGACCGGGGACCACACGCCGAGCCACTGCTCGGCGCCGTACTCCTCGAACCGCTCCACCTCGGTGAACCCCAGCTTCGCCGCCAGGCGCATCGAGCGGTCGTTGGAGCTCTGGGTGCACAGCACCACCCGCTCGGTGGGAAGTACGTCGGCGAACCAGTCGAGTGCCGCTGCGGACGCCTCGGCCGCGTACCCGTATCCCCACGCCTCCGGCAGGAACATGTAACCGAGCTCGGCTTCTCCGGCCTCCGGACGGACGTGACCCGGGCGCTCTGCGTCGCGCCGATCGAGCGTGATCATGCCGATCATCGCTCCGTCGAGATCGATCACGAAGAGGCCGGGACGCCGCCTGGGCACTTCAGGAACGGCGCGCTCAAGCTCAGCACGCGATCGAGGGCCGCCGATGTAGGTGCCCACCTCCGGTGAGGCGAACAGCTCGATGAACGCCGCCCGGTCCCGGGCCTCGGGCTCACGGAGCACGAGCCGCTCGGTCCTGATCGGGGCAGGCGGCCAGGCGACGGGTCCGAGCTCAGTCATGCCGGCCAACCTAACCACCAGCTCGCGGGCGATCAAGACTCGCGGACCGATCCACACCCCATGGCCGCCCAAGTCGCTGCCGAAAAACGGTTGTTCGGGCCGGGCGCCACCCCGCACCATGGCCGGATGCGCTTTTCCGTGAACATTCCGAACTACGGAGACTTCGCCGATGCGCGCGCCGTGACCTCGCCGGCTGTGGCCGCGGAGGAGGCGGGCTGGGACGCCTTGTTCATCTGGGACCATGTCGTCCACACCAAGCGGACGAGGGCCTCCTTCGGCGGCCGCAGCAGCTGGCCCGGCAGGTGGCCACGCTCGACCGGATCAGCGGGGGCCGCGTGATTCTCGGCGCCGGGGCTCGGCGGGCCGGTCGAGGACGAGTACGGCAGCTTCGGCGAGCCCACCGACCCCGTCGTGCTCGCCGGACTCCTCGACGAGGGGCTGGACCTGCTGGCCCGCTACTGGTCGGGCGAGCCGGTCACCCACCACGGGCGGCACCACCGGGTGGAGGACGTCACCCTGCTGCCCACGCCCGTGCAGCGCCCCCGGTGCCGGTCTGGATCGCCGGGGCCTGGCCCAACCGTCGCCCGATGCGCCGGGCTGCCCGCTGGGACTCATCGAGGCGGGCTCCACCTGGTTGGTGGGACGAGCGCCGCACCTTCGACGACGGGGTCGGCCGGCCGGCCCCCGTGCTGCGCCGCGTCGAACAGGGGCCGCCGACGTTCCAGTGGCCCGAGTCAGCGATCCGTCGGCCGTATGCGGCGAGGTATCACTGACTCGGGACGCCAGGGGTACGCAGTAGCATCAGCCCTCCGTAGATGATCACATCGGCTGGTCCTGTTTCTGCTCCGGTGCAGGTCAGGGCGCAGCCAGGAGGGCGGAACCGTGTCGCGTGGAACCACGTCCTGGCTGGCGGCGAGACGTGCGGAGCGGGCCTGGCTGGATGCCGTCGGGCTGCTCGGGCAAGGCGACACGGACAAGGCGGCGGCGCGCTTCGCGGATGCGGTGCGCGAGGATCCGACCGCGGCCGACGCCTGGCTCGGCCTGCACGCTACGGGGCAGCGCCAGGACGAGGCCCTGGCCGCCATGGACCGGCACGCGGCGAGGTTCGGTGCCCTGCGGGCCAAGCACAACAAAACCCTGGCGTCCCAGTTCCCGATCGGCGTGTTCGTCAGCTTCGCTCTGGAGACGGGCCGGGACCTGTGGCTGGCCACTCAGAGCGCTCTCCTGGACGCCGGTGCCCTCGACGAGGCGTGGCAGACGCTGGCGGAGGCCGAGCTGGACTGCGACGAGACGCGCTTCGTCGCCACACGGCACGCCTACCTCTCCGAGGACTGGGACTGGGTGCTGTCCTGCTCGACCGGTATCGACGACCCCATGCTGAGCGCCGAGGCGCAGCTCTACGTCGCGCAGGCGCTCATTGCGCAGAAGGTCTGGCACGAGGCCCTCAACACCCTGGACCGGCTCTCGGAGGAGGCCGAGGCGGGCAGCCTCTTCGACGCCGAGCTCGCCTACTGGAGCGGCCGGGCCCATGAGGGTCTGGGAGCGCAGGAGGAGGCTCTCAAGGACTACCAGTACTCCTTCCGGTACTGGCCCACGCTCTACGACGTGGAGGAGCGGGCCCAGGTGGTCCGGGCCGGGGCCGGCTCCGCCGCCGTGGTGGCGCAGCAGCGCACGGGCCTGCTCGCCGAGGCGCGGGCCGAGCTCGACGCGATGATCGGTCTCGAGTCGGTCAAGCGCCAGGTCCACACCCTGATCGCCCAGCTGGAGATGGCCGAGCTCCGCGCGGAACAGGGCATACCGACCCGTACCCGGCCGCAGCATTTCGTCTTCGCGGGCCCGCCCGGCACCGGAAAGACCACGGTGGCCCGCATCGTGGGCAAGGTCTTCGCGGGGCTCGGCCTGCTGGAGCGCGGCCACGTCGTCGAGACGCAGCGCGTCGACCTGGTCGGCGAGCACCTCGGCTCCACCGCGCTGAAGACGTCGGCGGTCATCGACTCCGCCCTGGACGGCGTCCTCTTCATCGACGAGGCCTACGCCCTGGTCAACGACGGGTACAACGGCGGGGACGCGTTCGGCAACGAGGCGCTGCAGGTGCTCCTGAAGCGTGCCGAGGACGACCGCGAGCGCCTGGTCGTGGTCCTGGCCGGCTACCAGCGGGAAATGGAGACCCTCCTGGCCGCCAACCCCGGACTGGCCTCACGCTTCACCACTCATGTCGGCTTCCCTTCGTACGCGCCGGAGGAACTGCGGCGGATCGCCGCCGTGCTGCTGGACGACAACGGCGACGTACTGTCCCCGGAGGGCGAGAGCGCCCTGGTACAGAGCCTGGACGCCGCGGCGGACAGAATCGACGGGCTCGGCAACGGACGCTTCATCCGCAACCTCTGCCACAAGGCCGCCGCCCAACGCGACCTCCGCCTCTCGTCCGCCACCCGCAACGGCCTGCCCCTGACCCGGGAAGAGCTCACCACCCTGCAGGCGGCAGACGTCTTCGCGGCCTTCGACGAACTCGTGGCGAGCGGGAACGGAAGCACGCCCGCGGGGTGAGCGCCCGGCGTCGTCGCCTGGCCGGTGCCCCCGTCCCCTGCGGGCTCGCTCCTCGGCGGGCTTCTCCTCGGCACCCGCGGCAGGCCGTCACAGGGAGCGCTTAAGGTGAGCGGATGTTCGAAGGCGATGTGAGAGACGTGCGAGCGGTGCTGCCTGCCTACGCGATCGGGGTCGGGACCGGGCCACTGGACGGGCCGGTGCGGAACTCGGTGGGCGGCCGGCCCTTTCTCGATGACGGTCAGGAATGGCCCGAGTGCTTCTGCGGTGAGCGGATGGCCCTGTTCTTCCAGTTCGACATCCCGACGGACCTGGAGGTCTTCGGCGGGGATCACCTGCTGGTCTTCCACTGCCGTGCACACAACGACGCGTCCGACCCCCAGTTGGCCGACGGTCGGCTCGTGCCGCGGTACTGGGACGCTCCGCAACCACCCTACCCACGTCCCTTCTGGCGCGTGCTGCTCCAACGTCATGCGGAGCGGCCGACCGCCGAGGCCGAGCCGTCTCTGCGCGCCCTTCCGCTGACGCTGCAGCCCTTCCTCGACACCCCCGATGCGGGAGGACCCGGAGCACGGGCGTTCAAGGTGGGCGGTGCTCCCTCCTGGGCCCAGGGCCCCGAGTACTACCGGTGTGCGTGCGGCGCGGACCTCGTGTACCTCTGCCAGGTGCCGGAGGGCATGGAATTCGCCGTCCATCCCGGCCTGCCGGAACAGCCCTACAGCATCGGCGCCGACACGTACGGGATGTTCCTCAGCAACGAGGTCTACCTGCTGGCATGCCCCGCCCACTGCGATCCGGCAGCGATCTGGCCCGTGAACCAGAACTGACCTCTCGGCATCACCGACCAGCACCGACCAGCACGGCTCCCCGGTCCGGGGAGCACCCGCACAAGGCACCCCGAAAGGCTTGAAACGCTATGCGCTTCAGCTTGGCCCCTCAGACGTCGGCCGACGGCGTCACCGAACAGTCCTTCACCCTCGGTGAGATCTCCGGCGTGCTGTTCACGCCGCAAGGAGCCACCGGCCCCCGCCCGCTGATCCTGATGGGGCACGGCGGCGGGCAGCACAAGAAGGCCCCGGGCGTCCTGGCCGGCGCGCACCGGTTCGCTGCCGAGGGGGGTTTCGCCGTCGCTGCGATCGACGCCCCTCACCACGGCGACCGGCCGAAGGGCGAACGGTTCCTTCAGTTCGCGGGCGACATGCGGGCCTGCATGGCCGCCGGCGAGGATCCGACCGAGCTGGTCTCGGCCATGCACGACCTGCTGGCCGGGCAGGCCGTCGCCGACTGGCAGGCGGTCCTGACCGCGGTCCAGGGCCTCGACCACGTGGGCGCGGGCCCGGTCGGCTACTGGGGTGTGTCGATGGGCTGCGGACTGGGTCTGCCCCTGCTCGCCGCCGAGCCCCGGATCGGCGCCGCGGTGCTGGGCCTGCTCGGCGTGCACGGGCTGGCCGAGACCGCCGCCCGGGTCACCGTGCCGGTGCAGTTCCTGCTCCAATGGGACGATACGCGGGTGCCCAGGGACCGCGCCTTGGCGCTGTTCGACGCCCTGGGCTCGGCCGACAAGACGCTGCACGCCAACCCGGGCGACCACGGGGGAATACCCGCGTTCGAAACCGACCATGCGCTGCAGTTCTTCACCCGGCATCTTGGGATCCGCTCGGATGCGCCGCGCCAGGACACCGGCGACTCCCTTTCGTAAAGCCGACTGCACACGGGCGCACGGATCACGGGTCCCGCCGGCCCAGGCGGGCGGCCTTGGTCTCGCGTCGTGCGAAGACGTCCTCACGGCGGTCTGCCATCTGCCGCAGAGCGTCCTTGCGGTCCCGCTTGGACAGCCGGTCGAGGTACGTGTGACCCAAGAGGTGGTCGGTCTCGTGCTGCAGGCACCGCGCGAAGTAGCCGATTCCTTCGATGACGAGGGGGTTGCCGTCCTTGTCGAACCCGCGGACGACGGCGCGGTCGATGCGGGGGACCGTCATGGTGGCACCGGGTACGGACAGGCAGCCCTCGGAGTCGTCGACGAGCCGGCGGCCGGCCGGATCGGGCAGGTCCAGGACCGGGTTGATTATGTGGCCGACATGCCTGACCCCGAGTTCGTCCGGGCAGTCGTAGACGAACAGCTGCAGGTCGACGCCCACCTGGTTGGCCGCCAGGCCCGCACCGTCGGCCACATGCATGGTCAGGAACATGTCGTCGATCAACGCCGACAACTCGGGAGAGCCGAATTCGGTCACCTCCCGGCACGGACGGCTCAGGACCTCCTCGCCCACCACCGTGATCCTGCGCACCGATCCCCGTTCCGCTTCCGGTGACAGAGCCGGATACGAGTCGACCGGTTGGCCCTGTACACGGACTCGCCGGTCTGCGGGACGGGACCGGTCGTGACCAACAGACATTTCTGTCTCCCCTTTTGCGCATGCCGCATGCGCCGCGGTCGTCACCGCGGCCTGATGTCTCCGGGCAAGAACCGCTTGCCAAGATCTTTGCAAAGTAGCAGACTTTGCAAAGTGACCGAAGACGACCTCAACTCCCCGCCCGACCAGGCCCGGTACACCGGCGACGCACTTCGCGAGCACGAGGTCCGCACGGCGCTCCTGGGCCTGCTCGCCGAAGTCGGCACCGTCACGGCGACCGAAGCCGCCGCCCGGCTGGGCTACAGCTCCGGGCTCTGCTCGTTTCACCTGCGCCAGCTCGCACGCCACGGACACATCGAGGAAGCCCCTCACCACGGGGGGCGCGCCCGTCCCTGGCGCCTGAGGCGGCACGACACCGACCCCGGTGCTCCCGCGGAGGAGCAGTTCGGCGACCTGGCCCGCGGGCTGGAGGACGAGAGCTGGCAGCGGTGGCTCGCCCAGCGCGACCACGCGCCGGCCGAGTGGCGTCACGACGAAGCGTTCAGCGCCATCGCCTACCTGACGCCCGAAGAGATGAGCCGGGTCGCGGACACCATCCGGCGGGCACTCGCCCCCTACCAGAACCGCGAACAGCGCCCCCTGGCCCGTCCCGACGGCGCCCGGCCGGTGGCTCTCATCACCCGGCTGTTCCCCCTGCTCCCCCACGCGGCGGACGAGACGGACCAGGCCTGAGAAGGCTGGGAGGAGGACACGACGCGGCGGCCGCGCTCGCCGACGGAGGCTCCCTTCCGGCGCTCTCGCGCCCTCGCGCGCGTCAGGCGGGCTTCCGGGCCCGGAGTCGGGTCTACTCGTCACCGTGCAGATCACTCAGAAGATCAAGCCCTTCCTCTGGTACGACGGGCAGGCCGAGGAGGCCGCCGCCCACTACGTCTCGGTCTTCGACGACTCGCGCATCGTCGAAGTGCAGCGCTACGGCGAGGTGGGGCCGGGCGCGCCGGGTTCCGTCATGACCGTCGAGTTCACGCTCGCGGGCCAGCACTTCGTCGCCCTCAACGGAGGGCCGGAGTTCACCTTCACCGAGGCCGTCTCCTTCAGCATCGACTGCGCGGACCAGGAGGAGGTCGACCGGCTCTCGGAGCGGCTGAGCGAGGGCGGGGAAGTAGGTCCCTGCGGCTGGGTCAAGGACAAGTACGGCCTGTCCTGGCAGATCACTCCGCGCCGGCTCATCGAGCTGCTGACCGATCCGGACCGGGCCGCGGCGAACCGGGTCATGCAGGCCATGCTGGGAATGCGCAAGATCGACATTCAGGGTCTGGAGGACGCCTACCGGGGCTGAAGAACCGGACAGGGCCGGCCCGGGCCGGAAAGACCCGGGTTCACGCCCTCGGCCTCCCCGTAGCCGGCAGCCGTGGCAGCCCGCGTACCGCCGCCAGGGATACTCCGGTGCCCGCGACTCGTTGGACCCTGCATCATGAGGACCTTCGCCTTGAGGAAATACGCCGCGGCCGCCGTACTCTCCGTGCTCTGCGCGTTGTTGCCCCCGGAGTCCGCCCCGGCCGCCGGACCACCGCGCGTCGTGGACGCACGCCCCGCCGGCACCCTCAACTCGGCCTTCGGGACGTACGCCGACCATGACCGTTCACCGCACCACTGGACCGGCGGGGACAGCACGTACTCCGTACCGACCCCGGCCGGTGAACTCTGGGTGTTCTCCGATACGTTCCTCGGCACCGTACGGCCCGACGGCTCACGCTCCCCCACGGTCGGCGAGGGCGGGACGACCCCTTTTCTGAACAACAGCTTCGTGCTGTGGACCGGGAGCGGGCCGCGCACGGTGACCGGCCGGGACCGGGCCGGGCAGCCCGCCTCCCCGGTGACCGGCCCGGACCGCGAGTCCTGGTACTGGGCACGCGCGGGCATCCCCGACGGTCACGGCGTGAGCGTGGTCTACGCCCGCTACGCGCGAACCGGAAGCGGTCCCCTGGACATCGCCTGGCGAGGCAACGTGCTGGCCAGGTTTCGCGCCGGCGCCTACAGCCGGCCGGTCTCCGTCACCCCCCTGCCGTCGTCAGCCGGCATCGCCTGGGGTGCCTGGCTGGAATCGGGACAGGGCGGTTACACGTACATCTACGGAACCGAACGCACCCCCGAAGGCCGCAGCCACCTGCGGCTCGCCCGGGTCGCCGGCCGCGATCTGCGGCGACCCTGGCAGTACTGGACGACGCGCGGCGCCTGGTCCGGTCGTGAGGCGGATGCCGGCCGGCTGACCGGTCCCGGAGGCCCGCTGTTCACCTCGGACGAAGTCAGCGTGGTGCGGCACGGATCCTGGTACGCGCTGGTGACCCAGCGCGCGGATGTGGCGTTCAGCGCCGAGACGCAGATCGCCTGGTCCCGCTCCCCCGGCGGCCCCTTCACCCGGCCCCGGACCGTCTACACCGCACCGGAAGCCGGGCCGAACGGCACGTACCGCAATCCCGACGTCATCGCCTACAACCCCCACGAGCACCCGGAACTCGAACGCGGCCGCCGTGACATCGTGGTCTCCTACAACGTCAACAGTCTCGCCCCGGCCGATGTCATCCGCCACGCCGGCATCTACCGGCCCCGGTTCCTGCGCCTGACTCTCGCGCCGTACTGAACCAGGGCCGCCCCTGCCCCTGCCCCTGCCCGCTATTGCATGATCGACCGTGGCGGGTGGGACGGTGTGCCGACGCAGGCGTAGATCTGGAGGGTCCAGTCGCGGCCGACGGACACCATCGTGGGCGCGCTGACGGCGTACGGATGTTCGTCCACGTCCTCGACCGGGCTCCAACTGCGGCTGAATCCGTGCCACTCGCTGCTGTCGACGGTCAGCAGCGCCTCCACGGGCCCGCCGCACTCACCGCATTGGAGCTCGTCGGGCCCCGCGGGGTGGCAGCAGGTGAAGTGCGAGGGCCAGCCGCCCAGCTTCCAACCGGGCGCGACGGACAACTCTCTCCGGTAGTCCGCCGACCGCTCCTCCGCCCAGGCCTCCGCGCGTCTCGCCTGCTCGTCCGTGAGGAGGTGCACCGGTGGGAACTCCCGGACCTGTTCCGGATGCAGTACGCAGGGCGTGGGCACCTGGTCGATCATGTGGATGTAGGCAGGCTCGGGCGGATCGGCCAGAATCTCCCGCACGTCCGAGGACTGCCGCCACCGCAGTTGCACGGCGCCCGGCGTCTCGAACTCGTCGGACGTGGTCCACAGCACCTGGAGCATGTCCGTCCCCTCCGGGCACGGGAGTCCGGGTACGTCCCGGGCATAGAGCTGCACGAGCGGAATCAGGGGCAGCGGCCCGGCCGGCAGCACTTCCGCCGGGTACCAGACTCTGTTCCGGTCGAAGACATCCCTCTCCCGCCCGGTCAGCCCCTCCTCCCCGATCCCCCGCGCCTTGCGGATGTCCGCCAGCGTGGTCATCAGACCGTAGGCCCCGTACTCCGGCTCGAACTCCGGCCAGGGCTCGCCCGCCGGCCACAGCAGCGGACCGCCCGCCGAACTGTCATGGACGGTGGGGGTGCCCCGGCGCGGGTGCAGGCGGGTGGCCGTCCTGGCCAGGC
This sequence comes from Streptomyces sp. KLMMK, assembly GCF_036961605.1. Classification (NCBI taxonomy): domain Bacteria; kingdom Bacillati; phylum Actinomycetota; class Actinomycetes; order Kitasatosporales; family Streptomycetaceae; genus Streptomyces; species Streptomyces sp. KLMMK. Next base: position 75,189 of record NZ_JBAMDC010000003.1, on the reverse strand, counting down.
CCGCCAGCTCCGGAAGCCCGGCCGCCACGTCCAGCGGGCGCGGCGGTGTCGTGCGCGTCAACGTTCCCCCTCATCACCAGGCCCCGGCCGTATGCCGTATGCCGTAGGCCGCATGTCGTGTGCTGTATCCAAGCACAGGGTGACGGATCAGTTGACAACGTCAACCATTGAGGTCTACCTTCACCACATTACTTGAGTGCATGAATCATCTATGCCCTTAAATTCTACTGCTCGCCCTCTGGAGCCCTTGTCATGCCTTCCGCACTCTTCGTCGTCACCGGCGCCGGCCACTGGACGCTGGCCGACGGCAGCCTGCACCCGACCGGATTCTGGGCGGAAGAGCTCGCCGAGCCCCACCGGATCCTCCGTGAAGCGGGTTACCGGATCACCATCGCGACGCCCGGCGGCGTCGCCGCCCCGGTCGACCCGGTCAGTCTGAGAGCCGACGCCAACGGCGGCCAGGAGCGGGCCGCCCGCCTCGCCGCCTACCTCGATGCCATGAAGGCCGGGCTCGGCACCCCGGCGGTGCTGGAAGAAGTCGACCCGGACGACTACGACCTGGTCTTCTACCCCGGCGGCCACGGTCCGATGGAGGACCTTGCCCTCGACTCCGCGTCCGGCCGGATCCTCACCCGCACGCTCGACTCGGGCAAGCCGCTCGCCCTGCTCTGCCATGCGCCCGCCGCGCTGCTCGCCGCCCGCCGCGAGGACGGCAGCCGGCCGTTCGCCGGGTACCGGATGACCGCGTTCAGCAACGCCGAAGAGACCGCAGCCGGTTTCGCCGACCGGGCCTGCTGGCTGCTGGAGGACCGCCTGAGGGGACTCGGCGCCGAGTTCGTCGCCGCGGAGCCGTTCACCCCGCACGTCGTCGTCGACCGCAACCTCTACACGGGCCAGAACCCGGCCTCCTCAGCGGAACTGGCCCGCGCCTTGGTCGCCGTACTGGCCACCGGAGGCATCGCCGGACGGGACGCCGCGCCGGATGCCGCGCCCGCGGCCGGCCCGGCCGGCACTGTGGCCCGGCTGCGGGCCGGGTTCGCCACCGGCCGTACGAAGCCCCTGGCCTGGCGGCTCGGTCAGCTGGAGGCACTGCGCACGCTGCTCACGGAACAGGCCGACGCCCTCCTGGCCGCCCTCCGTGCCGACCTGGGCAAGGGCCCGAAGGAGGCCTACCGCACCGAGATCGGCTTCACGCTCAACGAGCTGGACCACACCGTCGCGCACCTCGCGGAGTGGCTGGCTCCCCGGCCGGCCCCCGTTCCCGAGGCCTTTCGGCCGGCCGAAGCGCGCGTGGTCCGCGACCCGCTCGGTGTGGTCCTGGTCATCGCGCCCTGGAACTATCCGCTGCAGCTCGCGCTGACCCCGCTGGCGGGTGCGCTGGCCGCGGGCAACGCGGTCGTGGTCAAGCCCAGCGAGCTGGCACCGGCGACGTCGGCGGCCCTCGCCCGGCTGCTGCCGCGCTATCTCGACCCGCAGGCCGTCGCGGTCGTGGAGGGCGCCGTCGCGGAGACCACCGCGCTGCTGGAAGAGCGTTTCGACCACATCTTCTACACCGGCAACGGCACGGTCGGGCGCATCGTGATGGCCGCGGCCGCCCGGAACCTGACTCCCGTGACGCTGGAGCTGGGCGGCAAGAGCCCCGTGCTGGTCGAGCCGGGCGTCGACCTGGCGGCCACGGCCGAGCGGCTCGTCCGCGGCAAGTTCCTCAACGCCGGTCAGACGTGCGTCGCCCCCGACTACGTACTCGCCATCGGCGACACCGCCACCGCCCTCGAAGAACACCTGGCCGCAGCCGTCCTGGCGCAGTACGGCCAGGACCCGTCGGCCGACGAGGAGTACGGGCGGATCGTCAACGAGCGGCACTTCGACCGGCTGACCGGGCTTCTGGGCGAGGGCCGCATCGTCACCGGAGGGGTGCACGACCGGGCGACCCGCTACCTCGCGCCCACCGTTCTCGCGGACGTCTCCCCGGAGGCACCCGTGATGCAGGAAGAGATCTTCGGGCCCATCCTGCCGGTGATCGGCGTACCCGACCTGGACGCGGCGATCGCCTTCGTCAACGAGCGGGACAAGCCGCTCGCCCTGTACGCCTTCACCGACTCGGCGCGGACCAAGCAGCGGCTGGCCGAGGAGACCTCCTCCGGCGCCCTGGCCTTCGGCCTTCCCGTCTCCCACCTGGCCCTACCCGACCTGCCGTTCGGCGGCGTGGGCGAGAGCGGCATGGGCCGATACCACGGCGAATACTCCATCGACACCTTCAGCCACACCAAGGCCGTACTCGACAAGCCGCTGGCCTGACCCCCTCCCACCTGCCCCTCCCCCCTTCTCCCTGCTCCCCTGCCACCCCGCACGACCAGAAGGGCCTCAGACATGACCCCAGCCCAGCACGCCGCAGCCGTCGCGACCGAGACCGCCCGGTTCATCGCCACGGTGAAGGGGGCCGACCCCACCACCCCGGTGCCGTCCTGCCCCGGCTGGACCCTGACCGACCTCACGCGCCACACCGGCAGCGTGCACCGCTGGTTCACCGTGCTGCTGAGCCGGCGCATCCAGCAGCCGCCGACCAGTCGCGAGGTGGACCTGCACCTGCCGGATCAGCCCGACGGCTATCCGGACTGGCTGGCCGCGGGTGCCGCGGAGGCCGCCCAGGTGTTCGCCGACACGGATCCGGACGCGCCGATGTGGGCCTGGGGGCTCGACCAGCACGCCCGGTTCTGGGTCCGCCGCATGCTCTTCGAGACGCTGGTGCACCGGGCCGACGCCGAGCTCGCACTCGGACTCCCGCCGCACATCGACCGCGTACTGGCGGTGGACGGCGTCGACGAGTTCCTCACCAACCTGCCCTTCGCCTCCTTCTTCGCACCCGGGACAGCCGAACTGCGCGGCCCCGACCGGACCCTTCGCTTCGGCTGCACGGACGGCGACGACGACTGGCTGGTCCGCCTGCGCCCCGACGGCTTCGGGCTGGTGACCGGCGACGCCCGGCCCCGCACGGTGGACGCCACGGTGCGGGGCACGGCCGCGGACCTGCTCCTGCTCCTCTACGGCCGGCTGGACCGCAACAGCGACGCCTTCCAGCTGCTGGGCGACCAGGACCTGATCACCCACTGGTTCGCTCACTCGGCCTTCTGACGACCTCGTACGTCGCCGGTCCGGTCCAGCCGGTCGGACGGGGGGTCAGGCCAGGTTCTTCTCCAGCGCGGCGACGTACTTATGGATCGAGTGGTCGCGCACGCCGTCGCTCGCGGGCGCGAAGGCGTCGGCCGTCAGGCCCTTCGCCCGGTCGGCGAGGCCGCCGAGGAGCGACATGCTCTCGTGGACCTTGCCCGCGGAGTCGATGTACCGCACGGCCTCGGCGTGGGTGTACGCGGGCTCGGGCGGCAGCTGCGGCACGATGTCGTTGTTGTTCACGAACCGGAAGAGGCGCTGTTTGAAGCCCTTGTTGCACGCGGCCGCCAGCAGCCGGTCGCAGGTACGGGGCTGGCCGTAGGTGTAGACGCCGTCGGCCAGCAGTTTCGGCTCCTCCAGGTACAGCCGTGCGCCGGCGAGCATGGCCAGTGCGCCGCCCAGGCTGTGGCCGGTGAACCACACGGTCTGACCGTTCGTCCGGTACTCGTGGAGGGTGTTCTTCACATCCGGGAAGATGGATTCCAGGGCCTGGCCGAAGCCGTAATGCATGTAGCCCGTCTTCGCCGGGCCGGGCCAGGGCGGGGTCGTCGCGTCGGAGAGCCAGTCACGGATCTGAGCGGGTTCCGTGCCCCGGAAGGCTGTGATGATCATGTCGTCGCTGGCCATCGTGAAGGCCTGGGTGTCCTCCAGCGGGAAGGGCGGCGTGAACCGCGTCATGTGGTGCCGCACCCGGTCGAAGCCCCAGTTCCGCGCCTGCTTCTCGATGGTGGCCTCGTCCTTGTAGGAGAGGTCGGCCGCCTGGGCCAGCCAGTAGGCCTGCGCCAGGCTGTAGGTGCGGGCCTTGTGGTCGATCGCGGTGGGCACGGGCACGGGGGCTCCCTTTGACGGGCCGGTGGCATGAGGACGTTGCATCACAGCCGTTACCGAAAGACATGCGTGTCAAAGAACTCCCGTATCAGTTCTCCCCGAAAGAGTGAACAGGGCGCCGCGGTGGACGGGGAGCCGGCCCGTGTCCGGCTCCCCGGAACTCCCTACCGGTAGACCGTTTCCCTGCGATCGGGGTCACCGGCCACGTTGGCCACGAACAATCCCATGTCGAAGTCCTCCGCCTCGGCGAAGGCCGTGGGGTCGTCTTCCGGGTCGGTCAAGGTGTCCGGAGCGGAGTAGGCGACAGCGGTCGTGCCGACCGTCAGCAGGCAGCGGTCGGCGGACCGTTCGTGGCGGACCTCCAGGCGGCCGTCGAGGGCGACGTCCCGCTCCCCCAGCCGCAGGCGGAGGCCGCCGGCCGTGCGGTAGAGCACGACCGGGACCCCGCCCAGCTCGCCGTAGTGACCGGCGGGCGCCCCTTCCGGGGGCGGGGAGCCGGCCCGGGCGCGCGGGCCGAGCTCGCCGCTCGCCGGGTCGAACGCGGCCACTTCGTCGAAGCGGTCGAAGGACCGCACCATGATGCTCATTCCTGCTTCTTCCCCAGTCCGAGGTCCTGCCCGCCGGTGCGGGTCGCGCTCTCGATGATCTGCTCCCACGTCTTGCCCTTGGCCCGGAGCCAGTCGATCGTCGGCCCCAGCTTGTCACCGTACTTCTGCAGGTTGCGCTGGTAGATCTCGCTCCGCAGCGGTTCGGGAGTGAGGTCCTTGTACTTCACGCCCAGGTCGCGGCGGGCCTTGTGCAGGGTGCGCGCGATGGTCTCCTGGCTCGCGCCGGCCGCCCGCATGGACGCCGCCTGCTGGGAGAGGGCCTCGACCTCGTTGATGTACGCCTGGCGCAGCGGCGGCGGTCCACCGTTGCCCTTGCCCGGCTTGGGCGAGATGCCCTCGGAGCCGAGCACGCTGGTCTCCTCCTGGGCGACCTTGCGCTGCCAGCCGCGCAGTCCGCCCAGGCCGACGAGGGCGACCTGTGCGGCGAGTTCGTCGGCGGCCTTGCGGTAGACCTCGGAGAGCTCTTCGCAGCCCTGCTTCGAGAAGTGGTACGAGGCACGGTAGAGGGTGTAGGCCGGGCGTACGGGGACGTATTTGTCGAAGAAGCCGCCTGCGCCGCCGTTCTTGCCGGTGAAGGCGTTGTAGAGGTCGCCGACGAACTCGAAGGGCATTTTCAGGCCCTGGACGAAGCCGTCGCCGAAGACCTCGACGCCCTCGCCGAAGGAGTCGATGTGGTCGTCGTCGGGGTCGCCGGCCTTGAGGCCGGTGGGGTCGGTGAAGCGGGTGGGGGTGTTGTTGGCGTAGGCGTACGTCGAGACGTACGGGTCGTGGACGGCTGCGGGTGCCGGGTCCTTGGCCGTGAAGCGGCCGGTGGCCGGGTCGTAGTCGCGTGCCCTGAGGTAGAGGCCGGCCGCCGGGGTGGCGGGTTCGGCGTAGCCGCCGGCGAAGGTGAAGGGGTTGGCAGGCGGGTTCTTGGCGATGTCGGTCCGCTCGGTCTCGCCGAACGCCCCGTAGGTGTAGGTGCTCTGGGCGGCTCCCGCCGCGTCGGTGGTGTCGGTGACCGATCCGAGCTGGTCGTGGTGGTGGAAGAGGGTGCCGCCGGGGCCGGTCTGTGCCTGGACCTGGGAGAGGGGGTTGTACTGGTATTCGGTGCTCAGCGCGCCCTCGGCGTCGTACTCGGCGCCGGCGGTGGCGAGCGGGCCGTTGACGTCCCAGGTCGTGGTGCGCAGCCGCTTGCCGGCCTTGCTCGCCGTGACGCGGTTGCCGTCGGCGTCGTACCCGAAGGTGTAGGTCTCGGAGCCGGAGGAGCCGGACGTGACCGAGGCGAGGCGCCCGGTCGCGTCGTAGCGGAAGGTGTCGTCCCCGGCGCCGGTGCGGTTGCCGTCGGCGTCGTAGGTGAAGCCGCGGGTGGTGGATCCGGCGGCGGCCGAGGTGAGCTGGTCGGCGTCGTCGTAGGTGTACGAGGTGGTGGTGCCGTTGCGGCTCTGGGTCTTGCGGTTGCCGACGGGGTCGTAGGTGTAGGTGGTGGCCGCGTCGGCGGCGGGGCAGGTGTCGGCCTTGGTGGCGGAGGTGCAGTCGGTGAGGAGGCGGCCGGCGGGGTCGTAGCCGTAGTAGCGGTAGCTGTCGGGCTGTCCGGCGCGGGTGGTCGCGATCCGGGTGGGCCGGCCGGACGGGTCGAGGGTCAGCTGCCGGCCGGACAGGACGGTGCCGCCCTTGGCGCTGGTGACGGAGGTGAGGCGGCCGGCGTTGTCGTAGGTGCGCTTCTCGGTGTGGCCGTTGCCCGCGGGAAGGGTGGTGGTGCCGAGGTTCCCTGCGGGGTCGTAGTCGTAGGTGATGGTGCCGGCCGCGCCGGTCTGGGAGGTCCGGCGGCCGTCGGCGTCGTAGCCGTAGCCGGCCTTCGATCCGCTGCCGGCAGTCGTGGCGTCGGCCGCGTCGGTGAAGCGCCCCTTGCCGTCGCTCTTCCAGGTGCGCAGCCGGGAGCCCGCCGCGGCGACGATGCCGGTCCGCTCCGAGGGGCCGGTGCGGGCGAGGAGCGGGATGCCGTACGGGGTCCAGTCGTCGGGTTGCGGGATGTACGTGCCGAAGCCGCCGGTGCCGTTGCCCGGGTAGAAGCGCAGCTTGTGCGCGGCGGTGTCGACGGCGAGGAAGTCCTGCTTGCCGTCGCCGTTGAACTCGCCCGGCACCAGGTGCATGGCGCCCCAGCCCGCCCCGAGGTCGGTGCGGGCGCCGAAGCCCCCCTTGCCGTCGCCGGGGTAGAGGTAGAGGTGGCCGTCGCCGGGATTGACGGCGAGGATGTCGGGCTTGCCGTCGCCGGTGTACTCCAGGAGCGCGATGCGGTAGGTGCCCCAGCCGGTGCCGAGGTCGGTGCGGGCGCCGAGGCCTCCCTTGCCGTCGCCGGGATAGAAGTAGAGCCGGTTGGCGCCGGAGCTGACGGCCAGGAGGTCCGGCTTGCCGTCCTTGTTGAAGTCACCGGCGGTCAGGGTCATCGGTCCCCAGCTCGCGCCGAGGTCGGCCGGTGCGGCGAAGCCGCCCTTGCCGTCGCCGGTGTAGCGCCACAGGTGGCCGGTGGCCTTGTCGACGGCCAGCAGGTCGGGCTTGCCGTCGCCGGTGAACTCGGCGGTCAGGACCTGCTGGAAGCCGGTGCCGGACCCCGTCAGCGTGCTGCCCCCGCCGAAGGTGCCGTCGGCGCGGCCGAGGAAGGTGCGCACGCCGCTCTTGGCGTCGGTGGCGATGACGTCGGTGGTCCCGTCGCCGTCGAGGTCGGCGGTGGCGGTGAGGGCCGCGCCGCTCCAGTCGAGGGGCTTGGGGGCCGTGTAGTCGACGGTGCGGGAGGTCAGGCGCCCGGCGTCGTCGTAGGTGTAGCCGTAGGCGCCCTTGCCGGCACCCGGGGTGACGGCCGTCAGCCGGCCGGCCGGGTCGTAGGAGTAGGCCCGGGTGCCGGTGGCGTCGGTGACGGACTTGCGGCGGCCCAGGGCGTCGTAGGCGAGGGTGGTGCCGGGGGTGTCGTCGGTGAAGGCCGTCGCAGTGGGCAGGCCGCGGGGGTCGACGGTGACGGTGGCGGTGGTGCCGCGGGCGTTGGTGATCCGGTTGGTGTTGCCGTCGGCGTCGTAGCCGAAGGACTTCTTGCGGCCGAGCGGGTCGGTGATCCCGGTGCGACGGCCCGCGTCGTCGTAGGTGAAGCTGGTGGTGTGCCCCTTGGGGTCGGTGCGGGTGGCGAGGTCACCGGCCGTGTTGTACGTGTAGGCGGTGACGGCCCCGTCGGGTCCGGTGACCTTGGCGACGCGTCCGAGCTCGTCGTACGCGGTTCTGGTGACCTTGCCGAGCGCGTCGGTGGCGGAGACGACGTGACCCAGCGCGTCGTAGCCGGTGACGGTGGTGCCCCCGAGGGGGTCGCGCACCTTGGTCACGTTGCCGGCGTCGTCGTAGGTGTAGGTCGTGGTGAAGTCGGCCGGGTTCGCGCCCTGGGCGTTGCCGCGCGGGTCGGTCTGTGCGGTGGTGCGCCCGTCGTCGTCGTACGCCCAGGTGGTCTTCCGGCCCAGAGGGGTGGTCTCGCTGGTGCGGTGGCCGTCGGCGTCGTAGCCGTAGTCGGTCTTGTTGCCGAGCGGGTCGGTGACGGTGTCCGTCAGGCCGGTGCCGGTGTAGGTGTAGCGGGTGACCTTCCCGAGCGCGTCGGTGACGGTCGCGATGTTGTCGTTCGCGTCGTAGGTGGTCCTGGTGACCTGCTTGAGCGGGTTGGTGACCGAGACGGGCCGGCCGAGGGCGTCGTAGCCGGTCGTGGTGACGGCTCCGCTGGGATCCGTGACCGTAGTGCGGTTGCCGGCGGCGTCGTAGCCGTAGCTGGTGGTGTAGGCGGCGGCATTGGCGCCTTGGGCGTTGCCGCGGGCCGAGACCTCGGCGATCAGGCGGTTGGCCTTGTCGTAGGCGTAGGTCGTCTTGTTGCCGAGGGCGTCGGTGACGGCCGTGAGGTTGCCGTTGGCGTCGTAGCCGCGGGTGACGGCCTTGCCGGCCGGGTTGACGGTTTTGGTGAGGCGGTTCTCGCCGTCGTACTCGTAGGCGGCGGTGCGGCCGGTCGCGTCCTTGACGGAGGTGAGCCGTCCCACGCCGTCGTAGCCGTAGACGGTGGTGTGTCCCAGCGGGTCCTTCGCGGTGCGCAGCAGGCCGCGGCCGTCGTAGGTGTAGGTCGTGGTGAAGTCGGCCGGGTTCGCGCCCTGGGCGTTGCCGCGCGGGTCGGTCTTCTCGGTGATCCGCCCGGCCGCGTCGTAGCGGAAGGTGGTCTTCTCGCCGAGGGGGGTCGTCACGGCGGTGCGGTTGCCGGCCGCGTCGTGGTCGTAGGCGACGGTCTTGCCGCGCGGGGTGCGCACGCTCGCGACCGGCCCGAGCGGCGCGTAGGTGTAGGTGACCGTGCCGCCGTCCGGGTCCGTGCTGGTCGCGAGCTGGTTGCCGGAGGTGTAGGTGTACTTCGACGTCTTGCCGCGGCCGTCGGTGTGGCTGGTGACGTTGCCGGCACCGTCGTAGGTCCAGCTCTCGGTGTAGCCCGTGGAGGCCGGGGCCTTGCGGGTGAGCATCCGCCCGGCGCCGTCGTAGGTCATCTCGGTGGTGTTGCCGAGCTGGTCGGTGATGGACACCGGGCGCAGCTGCCGGTCGTAGCTGTAGGAGACGGTCTTGCCGTACGGGTCGGTGCTCTCCATCAGCACGTTGCCGGAGTAGACGTCCGTCCAGACGCCGCCGTTGGGGTCGGTGACGTGGGACTCGCGCTTGTTGTCCCAGGTGAGGGTGGTGGTCTTGCCGGCGCTGTCCGTCTGGGACTTCACCCGGCCGACGGCGTCGTAGGCGTTGGTCACCTTGCCGCCCTCGGCGTCGGTGAAGGTGGCCAGGCGCTTGGCGCCGTCGTAGGTGTAGGCGGTGGTCCGGCCGAGCTGGTCGGTGGCGGAGGTGAGCAGGCCGCCGGTGTAGCCGTAGGTGACGGTGGTGTTGTCGGGCAGTGCCGCCTTGGTCAGCAGGCCGGCGCCGTCGACGGTGAACTCGACGGTGCGGCCGGCGGTGTCCTTCACGGTCGCGGGGCGGCCGGAGGCGTAGCCGATGGTGAGGCCGTGGCCGCTGGCGTCGGTGACGGTGGTGAGCTGGCCGGAGGCGTTGTAGGTGCGCCGGGTGTGGTCGATCGAGGTGAGGGCGTACGAGGAGCCGGACTTGGCGAGCTTGAGCACCGATCCGGCAGGGGTGGTGTAGGCGCCGTTCGACAGCTTGAAGACGACCTGGGCGCCGTCGTCCGTCTGGAGCGTGGCCCTGTCGGAGGCGAGGGCGAGTCTGCTGTCGAAGGGGGTGGACCAGCCGCGGCCGAGCAATCCGGTGGCGGCCGAGTCCGAGCGGTAGTAGCGGTCGAGCGAGAAGGGCTTGCCGGCGCCGGCGAGGGTGGCATCGGTGATCTTCTCGTAGTACATGCCGGTGGCGGTGTTGATGGGGTCGGCACGGTGCTCCTGGGCGTAGCACGTGCACAGTCCGGCCTGGGCACCGGGGATGTCGGGGGTGTAGAAGGCCTCGACGGTGGGCGAGGTGGTGCCGCCGGGGCTGGAGGAGCCGTCGGTGGCGGTGAGGAAGATCCAGGCGTAGTACTTCTTGCCGTCCTTCAGGTGACCGTTCAGCAGGCTGGAGGTCCACCAGAAGCACTGGTCGGCGGGGTAGGAACTCTTGGGCCACCAGCCGTAGCACCAGGCTCCGCTCTCGAGGTACCTGCCCTGGGGGTCGGCGTCGGCCTTCTTGATCTCCTGCTGGAGGACCGGCTTCTTCTCCTCGTCCATGACGTAGAGCCACATGCTGGAGAGCTTGGAGGCTTCGATGCCGGAGAACTTCGCCTGTCCGCCGATGGACAGCATGCCGGGGTAGGCGGAGGCGTAGGCGGACACCCAGTCCGGGTTGGGCGCCGTGCCTGCGGGCGCTTTGAGGCCCGGTGCACCCCTGGTGCCCTTGGCGGAGGCCGCCGGGCCCTTCTGCAGGGTGCCGGCGGGCGGGCTCTCGGGCTTCGCCGACCGGGCCGGCGGGCGGGGCCGGACGAACTCACGCATCGGGCCGGTCCCGCCGCGGTTGGCGTCGAGCTGCTTGCGCCGCTCGGGCAGCGTCATCGACCGGGGAGGCTTGGGCAGGTCCTTCGCGGTACGGGTGAGGAGGGGGGACGGCGCTACGGGTGGTGGTGCGGTCCGGCCCGGTACGGGCGGCGAAGCAGTCCGGGCCCAGGCCGTCTCGGTGACTCCGGCCAGGGACAGGAGGACGAAGGCCAGTAGACAGGACAGTAGTCGGGCGACTCTTCGCCGTGCGGTCCCGGTAGATCGCGTAGGTCGCGTAGGTCGCGTGGATCGCAACACTCGTCACACACCCCCCATAGGAAACACACAGATACTCCCCATCCGATCGAATCCCCACTGGAGGTGTCGAATGAATGTCCGATATTCGTCGGCGCGGAGGTGAGCGGAGTGCGGTAAGCGCAGGTGGCGACTGCGGGTGATGCGTTCTGGTGACCGTGTGGCTGAATATCGCCGCAATCCGGCTCCGATGGCCGGGACTCGGGCCGACCGGACGATCAGGTCCGCGGCCCCAGGAACAGGCCACCACTTGCGTCGATGACCTGCCCGGTGATCCAGCGCGCCGCGTCGGAGGCGAGGAACGCGACGATGTCGGCGACGTCGCCGGCCTCGCCCAGCCGCCCGAGTGCCGTCGATCCGGCGATGAGTCCGGCCAGGCCCGGCGCCTCGAAGAACGCTCCGTTGGCAGCCGTGCGAGTGGCGCCGGGAGCGACCGCGTTCACCGTGATCCCCCGGGCCCCGAGCTCGTTGGCCAACGTCATGCTCATCGTCTCGACCGCGCCCTTCGTCATGGCGAAGGACGTCTGGGCGGAATTGGCCATCCGGGTCGCCACGGAGGAGATCGTGATGATGCGGCCGCCGTCGCGGAGCAGGGGCAGCGCCCGCTGGATGATGAAGTACGGCGCTCGCACGTTCACCGCGAAGAGGTGGTCGAACTCTTTCCGCGTCGTGGTTCCGAGCGGGCCGGCGGGCGCGGCCGCCGCGTTGTTGACGAGGATGTCGAGCGCCCGCCCGGCCAGGCCGGCCTCGACTCCCGCGAAGAGCGTCTCGACGTCACCGTCCCCGCCCAGCTCCGCCCCGACGGCGAACGCGGTTCCGCCGGCGCGCCCGATCGCGTCGACCGTCGCCGTGGCACCGTCCTCGTCGGTGCCGAAATGCACGATGACCACAGCCCCACGGGCCGCCAGCCGGGCGGCGATCGCCTGCCCGATGCCGCGCGACGCTCCGGTCACGAGGGCCGTCCTGCCAGTCAGATCACTCATCTCCACCATGCCCCCCACGCCCACCCTCATATTGTTAGCCACTACCAATCTGGTAGTCACTACCACTCAGGTAGGGTCTACCACATGCCCGACCAGCACTCAACACTGCGAGCACAACGGCGAGCTGAGACGCAGCGCACGCTTCAGGCCCATGCGGTAAGGCTGTTCACCGAGCGTGGATACGACGCCACGACCGTGACCGACGTCGCCGAAGCCGCGGGCATGTCCCCCATGACCGTCTACCGGCACTTCCCCACCAAGGAAGACCTCGTGCTCGTCGACCACAACGGGCAGCTGGTCGCCGAGCGCATCGCCGCGTCGCCCGCCGCGCAGCCCCTGGTCCGCCGCATCGGCAACGCGCTCATCGACTCGGCCGCGACGTTGACCGGCAGCGGTCGCGGAGACGCCGGGACGGCGAGCAGGCAGTTCCTGCTCGCCCGGCTCCGGCTCATGATCTCGACACCGGCCCTGCGGGCCAGGCACCTGGACAACCACTACGCCCTTCAGCAGGCGATCGTCGACGCCCTCGGAGCCGGTGCCGGCGATGCCGCCGATCCCGACACGGCGTTCCGTGCCCAGGCGGCAGCCGGCGCCTGCCTGGCCGCCATGCACACGGCACTGATGCGCTGGGCCGAGGACGACGGCCGGACAGAGCTTCCCGGCCTCATCGCGAAGGCCCTTGCCGCCGCCTTCGGCGAAGACGTCGTCGGCACCGGGCCGGACGCGTGAGAGAAGCCTTCCCTGTGCGCGTCCGGAACGAGGCGGCTCCTGCCGGGCCAGGGCTCCGGGGCCGACCTCGACCCCGGCCCCGGCCCTGACCCGGCAAGATCAGCGCTTCCGGCCGCCGCGCAGCTCCAGTCGCTCCCCCGGGAACCGCTCGCGGAAGCCACGGTCGTGCGAGACCGCGACCACCGCTCCCGGGTACGCCGTGAGCGCCGTCTCCAGGTCCTCGACCAGGTCGAGCGCGACGTGGTTGGTCGGCTCGTCGAGGACGAGGAGGTCCGCGGGCCGGGTCACCAGGTTCGCGATCTGCAGCCGCCGCTGCTGCCCTGCGGACAGCGACGTGACCGGAACGTGCAGGTCCTCCTCACGGAACAGGCCCAGCGCCAGCAGCTGTTCGGCGTATTCCTCCGGCAGCCCGGGCCGTCCGGCCGCGAAGGCGGCGAGCAGCGGCAGCCGCGTGGAGCGCGCAGGCAGCTCCTGCGCCAGGTAACCGATCCGGGTGGGGCGGCGTACCGCGCCCACGTCCGGCTCCAGGTCGCCCGCCAGGACGCGCAGCAGCGTCGTCTTGCCCGCGCCGTTCTCGCCGGTGACGAGCAGCCGTTGCCCGGGCACGATCGCCAACAGCCCGTCGAGATGCAGCCGTTCTCCGACCGCTATGCCGTCGAGCTCGGCGAGCGGGCGGCCGACAGGGGGCTCGGCGCCTGCCGCCGACGGTGCCGCCGCGAACCGCAGTGGTTCCGGCGGCGCCGCCACCGGGTTGCGCTGCAGTTGGGCCAGGCGTTCACGGACCGACCGCACCTGCCCGCCGAGCTTCGCCTCGTGCGAGCGGCGGTGCTTGCCGAAGCCCTGCTGCGGGTCCTTGCCGGTGGTGGCCAGCCGCCGCCCGGCGGCTTCGAGCAGTTCCTCGGTGCGGGCCACCTCCTGAAGCCAGTCGGCGTATTCCTGCTCCGCGCGGCGTCGGGAGGCGGCCTTCGCGGCGCGGTAGCCCGCCCAGCCGTCGCCGTACCGGTGCACCGTGCGCGCGTCCCGGTCGACCTCGAGGATCGTGGTGGCGATGCGCTCCAGGAAGCCGCGGTCGTGGGTGACCGCGACGACGGTGCCGCGGTGGGCACGCAGGCGCTCCTCGAGCCAGTGGACGGCCGCCGCGTCGAGGTGGTTCGTCGGCTCGTCGAGCAGCAGCAGTTCGGGGGCGGCGGCCAGCACACAGGCGAGCGCGAGCCGCGACTGCTCGCCGCCGGAGAGCGAGCCGAGCACGCGGTCGCGGGTGATCCCGGCGAGACCCAGCCCGTGCATGGCGGCGTCGACACGGGCGTCCGCCTCGTATCCGCCGCGTTGCTCGTATGCGATGAGCAGCTCGCCGTATGCGGCGAGTTCGCCCTCCGGCGCTTCGCCGAGGCGCTCCTCCGCCGTGCGCAGCCGGCGCTCCATGTCGCGCAGTTCGGCGAGGGCGAGGTCGACGGCGTCCTGCACGGTGCGGTCCGGATCGAGGTCGAGGGTCTGGGCGAGGTGGCCGGTGCCTCCGGCGAAGCTGACGGTGATCTCTCCGGCGTCGGGCGCCTCGGCCGCGGCGAGCAGTCGCAGGAGGGTGGACTTGCCGGAGCCGTTCTCACCGATGACGGCGGCCTTCTCGCCCGGGCGGACGGTGAAGGACACCTGGTCGAGGACGGTCCGGGTGCCGTAGGACTTGGTGACGTCCTTGACGGACAGCTGCGCCACGGCAGCGGGCACAGCGGTACGGGCGCGTTCGCGCATCTGACTTTCCCTGGGGATACGAAGGGTCTACGGGCAGCAGAAACGGCGGCGTCGGCCGTGCCCGGACTCAGAGAAAGTAGTAGAAGTGCATGAACCCACCGTAGCAAGACGATGCGTCTCGCCTCTACTCATTTAATGTCGGGGTCCACGGAATGGGGGGCGCTCTTCGGGGCGCCCTCCCATTTCCAGGTGGCAGGGGCTACCGCTACCCGCTACCCGCTACCCGCTACCCGCGCAGGAAGCCGTCCCCGTGGACGGCGATATGGGCTTCCAGAGCGGCGAGCGCATCGTGGGTCGCTTGCGGCGAGCCCGAGCCGCTCCGCTCCGCGTAATAGGCCGCGCCGAGCTTCTGGAGCAAGTCGCTCCCGGCTCGCTTCTGGTGGACCTCGTCCACTTTCTGCTTGCCCTGGTTGAGGGCGCTCTGGGCCTGCTCCTTGGCCCGGTCGAGGAATCCAGCCATGCCAACCTCCATAGTTCGGTGTCCGATCCCTACCCCTGCCCGTTCGGACAGGATTCGAACTTGACCAAGGTTTCCCAGTTCGGCGGAAGCCTGCCGTGCACGAGGAGCCCGTGTACTGGTTCGGTCCCGGTCGGGCCACCCCGGTGACGGGACGGGGCCGGCATGTGTGAGGGTGGGCTCTGCCGAGCAGGGCCGCGTACGTATGGGGGATGTTGTGAGTCAGGTGCTCTATAGCGAGCGGTCGTGGAATCCGCTGGCGCGGACCGTGGAGCTGGCCGAGGAGCAGTTGCGGAGGGGCGGCGCGACCACGCCGTTGAGTGAGCTGAACCTCGGCGCCATGGCCGAGGCGTTCCTGCGCTCGTGCTGGCTCGGGGCCGGTGGGGCGGAGCGCCCGCTGGAGCGGCTCGCCGACGGGCCCGGGGTCGTCCCTGTGATCCGCGTGACCGGTACGTCCACGCCGGTGAAGGTGCGGGAGGCCGCCACGTTCGCCCGCACGCTGGGAGAGCTGGCCGTACGGCATTGCGGCGGGCCCGAGCAGGTGGCCGCGCTGGCGGCCCGGGCCCGGGCCGAGGGCGTACCGCTGTGGATCGCGCGGCGGTACGCGCCGGGGCCCGCCGGGCCGGTCGCCGTCGCCGTGGACCGGCGCCTGGTGCGCGTGGACGTGTGGGGGCCCGGCGCCCCCGCCGTACGGATCCGGGCGCCGCACGGCTTCTACCGCGAGTCCCCCGGACCGTCCAACGGCCTGCACCTGACGGTCGGCGACGCTTCGGCGGAGCTCAGCCTCAAGAAGAAGCTGCGCAAGTCCAAGAGCTCCGTGGAGGTGCGACTGCACGGGCAGCACTGGATGCTGCGGCGGGAGAACGCGACGAGCTCGTGGCTGCTGCGCAACGAACAGCGTGTCGCCCTGCTGACGCGTCCCCCGCGCCGCCCGGTGCTCGAGCCGGGGACGGTGCTGCTGCCGCTGGCCCACGTGCAGTACGAGAGCCCCGACCCGCTGGATGCCGTCATGGCGCAGGTCTTCGCCGTGACCTTCGGGCTCGGGGACACGACGGGCTTCGCGCGGTTCCGGGCGGAGCGGAGGCGTCCGGTTCATGGAGGCGAGCCGATCGCCACCGACGCGGGATGGGACCGCCCCTGGTTCACCAACCTCGGGAGGGGCAGCGACGACAACGAGCCCGGCGGCGGCGACGGCTGGGGTGCGGACGGCGGCGACAGCGGGGACAGCGGAGGCGGCGACGGCGGCGGGGACAGCGGCGGGGGCGACGGTGGCGGCGGGGGCGGCGACTAGCCGGCGGTCCCCGCCGACCGGCGCGTGGCGTTGAGGCTGCCGAGCAGGGAAAGCCCCTGGGAGGTGGGGCTTCCCGGTTCCGCGTGGTAGATCACGACCTGCTGGCCGGGCGCTCCGCGGACGTCGAAGGAGTGATAGGCGAGGGAGAGGCGCCCGACCTCGGGGTGGACGACTTCTTTGGCACCGTGCGTCTTTCCGTAGACGGTGTGCGAGTGCCAGAGCCCGGCGAACTCCTCGCTCGTCTCGGTCAGGGCTCTCACCAGGTCCTGCAGACGCGGGTAGTGCGGTTCGAGGCCGGTGGCCTGGCGCAGGCTGGAGACGACCGCCTCGGCGGCCTGGTGCCACTGCGCGTAGAAGCTGCGGCCTGCCGGGTCGAGGAAGGTCATGCGGGCCAGGTTGTCCGCTCTCCCGAACGGAGAGAAGAGCGCCTCGGCCAGGTCGTTCGCGGCCAGGAGGTCCAGCGCCGGGTTGAGGACGACCGCCGGGGTGTTCGTGTACCCGCTCAGCAGTTGGCTCAGCACCGGGCTGACCGTCTCTCGCGGCTGCGTCCGGTGGCCGTCCGGCCGGGTGCCCGCCAGCCGGTACAAGTGGTCGCGTGCCTCGCGGTCCATGTGCAGGGCGCCGCTGATCGCGTCGAGGATCTGGGGTGACGGGCTCTGCTCGCGGCCCTGTTCCAGGCGGGCGTAGTAGTCGGTGTTCATGCCGGCCAGCACGGCGACCTCCTCCCGCCGCAGCCCGGCCACCCGGCGGCGGCCGTAGGAGGGCAGTCCTACGTCGCCGGGCCGCAGGCGTGCACGGTGTGCGCGGAGGAAGTCCCCGAGAGCGTTGCTGGTCATGTCGTCAGGCTAGACCGCTCCCCGGCCGTGTTCCTGGGTGCGCCGTACCCAGGAAAGACGTGCCCTGGCCGGCCCTTCCGGCAAGGCCGAGACTCCGGAGAACGAGCTGGACGGCGGTACCCCCTGAGGCCCCGTTCTCTACAAGGAGGAACAACCATGGCGCAGAAGCAGACACGGACGCGGGCGCAGACACAGGCGCAGACACAGGCGCAGACGCAGACGCAGACCAAGGTTGTGGCCGTCACCGGTGCCAGCAGCGGCATCGGCGAGGCGACGGCACGCCGGCTGGCGGCGGACGGGTACCGGGTCCTTCTCGGCGCGCGCCGCACCGACCGCCTGGAGCGGCTGGTCGGAGAGATCACCGGGGAGGGCGGGACCGCGGCCTTCCGGAAGCTGGACGTCACCGACGCGGCGGGCACACGCGCGTTCATCGATGCGGCGCTCTCCGAGTACGGCCGGATCGACGCCGTCGTGAACAACGCGGGCGTGATGCCCCTCTCCCCGCTGGAAGCGCTCAGGACCGAGGAGTGGGACCGCATGATCGACGTGAACGTACGGGGAGTCCTGCACGGCATCGCCGCCGCCCTGCCCGCGATGCGCGCACAGGGCGGCGGGCACTTCGTGAACATCGCCTCCGTCGGCGCGTACGAGGTCTCGCCCACCGCTGCCGTCTACTGCGCCACCAAGTTCGCCGTCCGCGCGATCTCCGAAGGACTGCGCCAGGAGTCCGCCGGGGACATCCGGGTCACTCTCGTCTCTCCGGGCGTGACCGAGTCCGAACTCGCCGACAGCATCTCCGACCCGGAGGCCAGGGAGGCGATGAAGGCCTACCGCGCCGTAGCACTGCCCGCCCCGGCCATCGCGGAGGCCATCGCTTACGCCCTCTCCCAGCCTCCGCAGGTCGACGTGAACGAGATCGTCGTCCGTCCCGCAGCGAGCGCCCAGTGACCGGCCGAAGGGATCGAGCACCCCGGCGGCACCCTACTGGCACACCTCCGGCGGGTCAGCGCCCTTCTCTCTTCGTGGGGCGCCCGCCCGGCGCTGGTGTCGGCCGGCCCCCGAAGCCTGTCGGGACTTCGCCGAGCTCACCGCCGCGAACGAGCTGGACATCGCCGCGGTCAGCCCGCAGATGCGCACCCTTCACGGCGCGGGCCTGCTCGCGTTGTTCACCCGATGGCGGCCGCTGCTGTCCGAGCGGGCCTGGGCGCACTGCCGAAGCGTGCTGGGCCGAGCCGACCGCTGATCGGCCGACGTCCGGATCCGGCCTGCTCACAAGGAAGTCGGCGTCGCACCGCGACAGCCGGCGTCCCGTGGGGAAGCGGCGCACCCGCTCGGGGTGCGCCGCCTGCGCCCGCGAAGGTCAGCCGATCGTGATCATTTTGGCGACGCTCGGAACCCCCGCCGCGTCGAGGGCGAAGAGCATGTAGGTGCCGGGCAGGGCCACGCCGGGATCACCCGGGACGCTCAGCTCGTACGAAGTGCTGCCCGTCTGCCGGAAGGTCAGCGGGACCCTCCGCTGGTCGTTGTCGACCGAGTGGGTCGCCGCTCCGGCTCGTACCAGGGAGAAGGCGGTGACCGGCTTGTCGGTCGTCACCGGCAGGTCGGCGCCGTTGGCGACCCTGGCGGGCGGAGTGCCGGTGAAGGCCGGACGGGGCTTCCGGCTGCCGTCCGGGTTGAGGAGGTACGGCGGGGTGAAGACGGCCCCGTCGGCGTGGTTCGTCGCGCAGTCGCCGCACAGCCCTCCCCCGCCCGAGAAGATCCGTCCGTCGGGCAGCAGGTTCGCCACGCTGTGGTAGTTCCGCGGGACGGCCATGCTGGCCGCCTTGGTGAAGGCGCCCGTCGCCGGGTCCCAGATCTCCGGGGTCATCACCGAGGTGGCGTCGCTGAAGGGGACGGGGTAGGACTGCCCGCCGAACACCGCCACCTTGCCGTCCGGCATGACGACGCTGTTGCCGAACGAGCGGGCGTAGGCCATGTCGCCCGTGCGCTTGCTGACCGGCCGGGTGCCGTCGCCGAGATCGACGGTGTAGGCGCGGCGGGTGGCGTTCGCGTTCTCGTACGCGGTGGCGCCGCCGAGGGTGAGCAGCTGGCCGATGTCGTAGGAGACGGCGTTGCCGTTCATGGCGTCCGGGCTGTCGGCACGCGTCCCCGCCGGTGTGACGGTGCCGTTGCCGGTGGTGTCGATCCAGTTCAGCTGCTTGCTCGGCCCGAGCTGCAGGACCCGGCCGCGGGAAGTGGCGTGCAGCCACTGGTGGTTGTCGGCCCGGTAGGGGCCGGCGGGGTCGGCGGTCATGGTGCCCTTGGCGGGTACGCCGGGAAGCCTCCGCCACTTCCCGGTCGCCGGGGACCACACCTCGCCGTCCTTGTCCCCGCGGGCGCCGCTCCAGGATCCGCCGAGCACGAACGCGTCGCCGTTCGAGAGCAGGGTCATGGCCTGGTAGCCGCGCGGGACGTTCATCTCGCCGGTGGCGGACCAGGTATCGGTGCGCGGGTCGTAGATGCTGGCGCGGGACGCGTTGCTGCCACCGGTGACCAGCACCCGGCCGTCGGAGAGCACGGCCACTCCGGGGCAGAACATGTCGTGGCCGGTGTTGTCGACGCGGCGCTGGGTGACCTGCCCGGTGCCGAGGTCCATGATGGCGGTCTGGGTGTATCCGTTGCTGCCCCCGAACCGGTCGATGGCGTACGCAGACCAGGCCAGCAGCTTGTTGTTCGGCAGGACGGCGGTGGCCACGGGGACCAGCGGGAAGCCGGTGACCCGGTCCCAGGAGCCGGAGACGGAGGGGTCGGCGGGGCCGCTCAGCCGGACCTCGGCGGCGGAGCTCCACGGGCCGCGATTGCCGGCCTCGGTGGTGGCGGTCAGCCGGACGAACCGGGCCGGGACCGGCCGGGCGAACGTGGTGCTCTTGACGGTGTCGTCGTCCTTCCACACGCCACTGGCCACGGGGCTTCCGAAAGAGACCCCGTCAAGGCTGGTGGCGACGGAGTACGCGCCGATGCGGCCGTTGGCCCCGGACCCGGACTTCCGGGGTTGGTAGGTGAGCGCGGACACGGTCTGCGTGCGGTGCATGTCGATGGTGACGGAGTGGGGCAGCGGGGCGGCGCTCCCCGACCAGCGGCTGTGCCAGAGGGTGTCGGCGTCCCCGTCCAGGATGTTGGCGGCACGGTTGTCGGCCTGCGCCGTCTCCTCGTCGCTCGCGGCGGCGGTCCAGCCGGTGGTCGGCAGGTCGACGACCGAGGCGGGCAGCCCCGGGTCGCCCAGCAGCCGGATCTCGGCGGCGGAGCTCCAGGGCCCGCGGTTGCCCGCTTCGGACGTGGCGGTCAGCCGGACGTACCGGGCGCCGCGGGCGGCGAAGCTCAGTGTCTTGGTGGTCGTGTCGTCGGCCAGGGTGCCGCCGGCGACGGCCGCGCCCCAGTCCTGCCCGTCGGTACTGAGGTGGATGGCGTACTCGCCGACGCGGCCGTTGGGACTGTCGGTGCGCGGCTGGTAGAGGAGCGCGGACACCACCTCGGTGCGGTGCATGTCGATGACGAGGGAGTGCGGCAACGGCGCCGCGCTCCCCGACCACCGGCTGTGCCAGAGGGTGTCGGCCTTGCCGTCCAGCACGTTGGCGGCGCGGTTGTCGGCCCGCGCGGTCTCCTCGTCGCTCGCCGTGGCGGTCCAGCCCGCCCTGGAGAGGACGGGCGCCGCCGGCTCCATGGCCGAGGCGGGGGCGGCGGCGTGGTGCGGGCGCGGCGGACGGGCGCCGTGGGTGCCGTGGGTGCCGTGGGTGCCGTGGTCCTCGGCGACGGCCCCGCCGCCGCGCGCGCCCAGTACGGGCAGGAGCGCGACGATGACCGCCACCAGGGCGATCAGGACGAGCCCTTGGGATCTGAGGCGGGAACGGCGGAGAAGGCTGGATCTGTGAAGTCTGGATCTGCAGGGGCTTGATCTGCGAAGGCTTGACCTGCGGGGGCTTGATCTGCGGAAGGGCTCGGGTAACACATCAGCTCCTGGAGGGCCTGGCCCGGCCCGGAAGACCAGGCACCGGGTCAGTAGGGGCGGTATCCCGCAACCGGGACGGAAGAGGTCACTCTTCTTGCCGGGAAGAGGGGTGTAAAGACATCAATCCGGCCGATGCCCTTGCTGCAGCCCTCAGCGCGCTCCGCCCTTCGCCTCCGCACTCCGCACCCCGAGGAGCCTCAGATGCCGGACCGGTCCGACGCACCGCACCGCCTCGACCCGACGGGAGCCGGCCAGCACGCGGCCAACGAGCGGTTGCGCGCACGGGGCCCCGCGGTTCCCGTGGTGCTGCCCGGCGAGGTCGCCGCTGTCGCGGTCACCCGGCACGAGGAGCTCAAGGCGTTCCTCGCCCATCCCGACGTCGCCAAGAACGCACGCCACTTCACGGCGCTGCGCGAGGGCGGCATACCGGCGGGCTGGCCGCTGGCCACCTTCGCCACCGTCGAGGGTATGACCACTGCGGACGGGGACGACCGGCGGCTGCCCTGGCCGCCAACCGCGAGATGGCCGACGTCCTCGGCCTCGTCGTCGCCCGGCGCCGCGCGGCCCCGGGCGACGACCTCACCAGCGCCCTGCTGGCCGCACAGGCCGAGGACGGCGACCGGCTCACCGGACGCGAACTGGTCGGCACCCTGCTGCTGATGGTCATCGCCGGGCACGAGACCACGCTCAACCTGATCACCAACGCGGTACGGGCCCTGTGCACGCACCCGGAGCAGCTGGCGCTGGTACGCGCGGGAAAGGCCGGCTGGGGCGACGTGGTCGAGGAGACCCTTCGTTACGACAGCCCGGTGAGCTTCTTCCCCTTCCGCTACCCCACCCGCGACCTGGAGGTCGGTGACACGGTCATCCCCCGGGGCATCCCGGTGCTCGCCTCGTACACCGCCGCGGGCCGTGACGAGCGTGCGTACGGCCCGGACGCGGCCCGCTTCGACGTCACCCGCCGGCCCGCGGTCCGCCACCTCTCCTTCGGCCACGGCCCGCACTACTGCCTGGGCGCACAGCTGGCCCGGTTGGAGGCGACGACCGCTCTGGAGGCCCTGTTCGACCGCTACCCCGGCCTCGCACTCGCCGCCCCCGACCACGACCTGCCCCGGCACCCGAGCTTCGTGGGCAACAGCACGGAAGTACTTCCGGTGAGGCTTCATTCCCGTAGCCGCAGGCGTCGCTTCAGCCGGGCAGGACGGGCGAGCGGACGAGGCAGACGAGCGGGCGAGCGGGCGAGGCGGAGAGGCGGACGGTTCAGGACAGCCGGCCGTCGTAGTCAGGCAGCTTGAAGGCCTTCTCGTAGAAGCCGCCCGCGAAGTCGGTGGACCGGTTGCCGATGTTGGCGGTGATCGTATAGCCGTCGTGGGTGAGTTCCCCGCGGCAGCGCTCCTTGCCCTCGTCCTTGCTCTCCCCGTGCTCGCGCGTGCATATCGCGTCCACGGGGTAGCCGGCGTTCTTCAGCTCCTTCCGAGCCGAGGACGAGGAGGTGCGGGCGGTGACGAACAGCACCGACACCCGGTGCGCCTTCGCCCATTGGGCCACCTTGAGCACCGGCTGGTTGGGCTGTCCCGGGTGGTAGTGGGTTTCCAGCGCGGTGTTGTCGATGTCCAGCACGACGGCGAGCCTTCCGCCGCCCCGGCCGGCGCGGTCCTGCAGCCACGGGATGGCCGGGCCGACGGCCTTCCGGACGTCGGCCTGCCAGGTCTCGTAGCCGGGCACGGCCCGCGGCGAGGCGGCTTCGGCGGCGGAGGCGGTGCCCGGCAACGCGGCCGGCAGCGCGAGGGCCGCCAGGGCGGCGAAGGCGGCAGTGCGGAGCTTCCCGACGAACATCAGCCTTGTTCCTTCCGGTCTTCCGGTGTGCAACATGTCCGTCGGCAAGATCACCACCGTAAGAGGGCGCCTGGGCGACCGAAAAGTGGCGGGAGCGTGAAGAGGGCGGGGCCGTCACCCACTCGAGGGGCGTCGCTGTGCGCCTACGGCTTCGTACCGGTTCCCGGCTGCATGCTCGACTCCATGATCTCGTCCCACCGGCCTCCGCCGACCCGCGGCCGCGTCCGCGTCCGCGCCGGCATCGGTATCAGCATCGGCATCGGCATCGGTCTGCTCATGGTGGCCGCATCGGCTGCCTCCGCTGTCGCCGCCCTCGCCTCCCCCGCCCCACCGGCACCGTCGCACCCGTCCGCCGTCGGGCAGGCCGTCGGCGTGACCTGCAATGCCTTCGGGCCGACGCTGTTCGTCCGTGTTCCCTCGGAGCTCTCCTCCCTTCCTGCAGCAGCAGCTCCGGAGCTGAAGGGCTTCCCCGACTGTCTTCACGGCATGAACCCCTCCGGAGACTGAGCCCCGTCCGCCTTTGCGTTACGCGAACGGGAACGGGAACCCGGCGAGCGTGGGCCACAGTTGCGGGTCCTCGAAGCCCAGGGCCCACAGTGCGGTGTGCCCGACCCCGTACTTGCGCAGGACGGGCAGGTGGGCGGCGATCCCCCGCGCGTCCTGGTACCAGACCTCGCGCTGCCGGCCGTCCTCGGTGTAGGTGAAGTGCGGGGTCCTCGAGCCGGGGTCGAGGGCGTAGGGCGCGCCGACGCGCTGTCGCAGGGCCTCGGCCTCGCGGGACGTGCGGTGGGTGGCGCGGGCGGAGTCGCCCACGCGGTGGTCCCAGCCGTAGGCGGGGATGCCCATCTCGATCTTCCGCGCGGGTACGCGCGCCGTCGCGTAGCGCAGGATGTCCTCGTACCACGCGGGGCTGGACAGCGGGCCGGGCGGGTCCAGGGCGTTGTGCAGGTTGTAGCCCATGATCCGCAGGCGGTCGAGGGTGCGGCCGAGGTGCGCGTAGTCGTAGACCGGGCCTTCGTCGCGCGTCGCCGTGCGGGGGAAGACGGCAGCCGTGCATTCCTTGTGCAGGGCGTGCAGGCGGCCGCACACCTCGGTGACCAGGGAGTTGAAGCCCGTACGCACCTGCTCGACGACGGCCGGGGCGAGGCGCGTTTCGTTCATCTTCTCGTAGTCGAGGTCGAGGCCGTCGTACGGGCGGGCGGTGGCCAGGCGCACCAGGGTTTCGACGTGCGCGGCGCGGCTCTTCGGGTCGCCCGTCAGGCGTGCCATGGCAGCGGCGTCCAGGCTCTCGGTGACGGTCGGCACCACCTTGATCCCGGCCCGGTGCAGCCCGTCGATCACGGCTCGGTCGCCGGCGCCGGCGTGTTCCTCGATGCGGTCCGCGGCGGTGGCCTCGTACCAGAAGGGGCTGACGGTGTGGAGCTGATCGGCGTGGGCGAGTGCGTCCTGGTAGGCGCCTGCTTCCCAGAACGGGAGCCAGGCGGAGACTGTGCGCTGCTCCGAGGTCCGGGAGGCGGGCGGCCCGGTGGCCGTGGTGGTCACAGTGGTCACGGTGGCCGTGGCGGTGGCGGTAGAGGCAGCAGGAAGCAGCGCGCTCAGGAGGGCGATGAATCCGGTCAGGACGGCGGCGTGTCTGCGGGCCATTCACCCAGCGTGGTACGCGGGTGTCCGGCGGGCGAGCCGCGATGGCCCACTCGGGGCTTCCGGAGGGCGGGTTCCTCGCCGGGCCGGCAACCGGGCCGACGACCGAGCCGGCGGCGACCGAGCCGATAACCGGACTGCTGACCGGCCGGCTGTCGGCCGCGGCCCGTTTGACACGCCCTGTCCCACGGCGCGACTGGAAGAAGAGCGCCCCGGGGAGCCCGGCGGGCGGCCACGTGAAGGCACTTGTGGATGTGACCGCCTCACGAACCAACCGGGACCGGCCCCAGAATCCGGCCTCCGCGGGAGGAGGCTCCCCATGAGCATGGTCATCATCGAGACGAGATGCTCGCCTGGCTCGGTTCACCGGAGTGCGGCGCCGGGGCGGCGAGGGCGACGAGGGCGAGACGGTCACCTACGCCACTCCCCCGTCCGTGCCCGGCTTCATCCTCGCCGGAGGCGTCGACCGGCCCGGTGCCCGATGCATCGCCCTGGTCTGCAAGGGGCCCGTGCCGGTGGTTCCCGGCGGCGGCGGCAAGAAGCGGTACAGATCCGGTGACCGCATCGAAGTCCCGGTGGATCTGCTGCGGTCGAGCGTCAACCACCACCTGCTGAAACTCGGCCTCGCCTATCCCACGTTCTACTCGGCACTGCCCAAACCCTTGCGCCAGGAAATGGCCGACGTGCGCAGAAGGCCAGGGCGGACGCGCTGGGGCTCTGGCCCGGCGACGTGACGAGGAACGACGGGGTGACGGTCGTCGACCTGAGCCCGCTGACGGATCACGCGGTGATCCTGCCCAAGCTCTTTCGGCGGTTGTACGACTACATCCGCTTCAACGGTTCCGCCTCCCTGACGTGCCTGCCCGCCTATCCGGCCGACGCTCAGGACAGGTTCCCCGGGCGCGGGCCGCCCGGCCGGCCCGCGCCCGGGGAACCACCACGGCCGCACCGTCTCTATCGGGTTCCGGAATATCCGCCATATCCGATATGCCGGTTATTTAAGATGCCTACGCCGGCGTGACCGTCAAGACCACGATCGCCTCATGGCCATACGGAGGACACCGGCCTGTCGAGCGCAGTCAACCGGCCACCGCCCGTAACCCCCGAAAACCACCCGCACCACTCCGATAGCATGATCCGACTCATGACGAGCAGCCCATCGCCCGTCCTTCACCGGAAAACAGGTCATCCGGCACGAAGAGTGACATATTTAACTGACAACTAACAAATCGGCCAAATAATTGATATCTATAGCATCGCGGGTGTTTTCGCGAATAAACAGCAGAATGACGTTCGCCGCCTGGCGTCGACCACGGACGATACTGTGGGCCACGGTGGTCGTGGTGGCCCTCGGATTCTTCATCACGCTGGAGATCGCCGCACGTCATTACGGCCTGCCGGGGCCGATGACCAACCAGGCGAAAGAGGTGATACTCGCCCCCAAATCGGGACCGCTGTTGTACGCCAGCATGGCGTTGATGATGGTGGTGCTCACCTGGCGGGAGCGATTCATAGCGGCCGGCATCGCGGTCGGCATCGACATCATCTTCTTTCTGGTGCGGTGGGCCGTCGACGCCAAGATGATGTTCGGCAACGGTGCGCTGTGGGTGATATTGGGCTATGCCGTCATCGCCGTCACGCGCCGCACCGGCCGGGAACGCATCCTGCTGCTGAAGGCCGTCGGGCTGGGCCTGCTCCTGGTGGCCGGCCGTAAGACCGGCGACACCTGGCTGCTCATCACCTCCAAGACCCGCCCGACGGTGCTCGACCAGTACGTGGCGGTCGCCGATCACGCGCTGGGCAACCCCTCGTGGCTGGCAGGCCGGATCGTCGAGGCCACCGGCACGGTCGGCGAGCACGTTCTCGACTACGTCTACATTCAGCTTGCGGTGGCCGCGGTCCTCGTCACGCTGTACCAGCTGCGCAACGTGGCGGCCGAGCGCCGCTTCCCGAGCCATCACCTGGTGCGCACATTCCTGGTGATCGGGCTCCTCGGGCCGGGCATTTACATGATCTTCCCGGTTGTGGGACCGATCTTCGCCTACGGCGCCGACGGCGGGCACTGGGCGGTGGCCGACCTGTGGCCGAACACACCGACGCCCCTCAGCACCCCGCACGCGATGCCGTTCGACGAGATCACTCCGCGCAACTGCATGCCCAGCCTCCACACGGCGTGGGCCACCGCGATCTTCATTCATTCCCGTAAGGGCCCGCGCCTGCTCCGATTCGGAGGCACGTTCTGGCTGATCGCCACGCTCGGCGCGACGCTGGGATTCGGTTACCACTACGGGACGGACATCATCGCCGGTGTGGTGTTCACCCTCACGATCGAGGCGGCGCTGCGCTCGCAGGAACGCGGCTGGGACCGGGCGGGAATCCAGCTGGTCGCCTACGGTGCGGCGGTCTTTACTGCGTTCTTGGTGTCCTATCGCTATCTGCCGATGGAAATGGCCGAATATCCGTGGATATTCGGACCGATTCTCATTCTGGCGATGATCTCAGTGATATACGGCTACGTGCGGACCACCAAAGCGTGGGAACCGAAGACCGCACCGGCGCCGCAGCGGGAACCGCAGCCCGAACTGGTTTGACGCCACCGGCAGCACCCGGTCCTCCGAGGACGGCGACCACGGACGACCGGGCCGGTCAACTGCGGGACCTGCTCCCTCCCTCATCGGCATCACGTGGTTTTCGTACCGCGTGAAGGGCCCATGGGCGGAGGGAGCACCCGTATGCGGGCCGTCCACGGACACCCGGCGCCGAGCCCGGGCTCAGCAGCCGTGGCCAGCCGCGTCAGTCGCGCCCGCCACGTCAGCCTCCGGCGCGAGCCATCAGCGCCGCCACGATCGCCGCGGCCATCGCGGCTGGTTCTTGTCGCTCCCCTCCCTGAGCGGGGCGGTCGCGCAGCACGTACTCCCGGCGCACCTCGTCCCGCTCCAGCACCGGCCCGACCGTCGTGCCGTCGAACCCGATACCGGATCCCTGCGTTCCGCCCGGCGACCTGTCCTTCCCCCGAAACACATGGCACATGCCCGTGGTGGTTCGTCCGCCCCCCGTTCAATGGGTCCGATCAATGGGGCCGATCAATGGGTCCGACGAAAATGCGTGGGCGAGTTTCGGACCACGAACGGCCGCGAGAGGACGGTGACCGCCACGGATACCGCGGCCAGAGCGGTGACCGCGACGCCGGGTGTGAGGTACTGGGCGACGCCGCCGGCGATCGCGGCGCCGATGCCCTGCCAGGTCATCCGGCCGGCGGTCTCGACGCCCTGGACCTGGCCGCGGACCGGGTCGGGGGTCAGCTTCATGAGCTGCTCCTGCAGGGGCAGGGTGGCGGCGAACCCGGCACCGGCGACGAACACCGCGGCCGTCGCCACCGGTGCGGGCGGGTGGAGGCCGAACAGCAGGTAGGGGACGGCGAGCAGCAGCCGCAGGGCGAACGCGCAGCGGCGTCGCCGGCCGGCGGTGAGCAGTCGCCCGACGGCCAGGTCCCCGAGGAGCATGCCCGCCGACCCGGCGGCCAGGAGGACTCCGGCGTGGTCCGGGGAGTAGGAGATCAGCAGAGCCTCGCAGCCGACGATCAGGCCGTTCGGAACCCATAGGTTCAGCAGCAGCGCCCGCTGGCCGGGGTGGGAGAAGAGCTCGACATTCGTCGCCCAGGTCTGCCGCAGACCGGGCCGCCGCGTCAGGCGGATCGAGTGTTCCCGGGCGGTCGCGGCGACCACCACCAGTCCGAGTCCGGTCAGCACCGCGGCGATGGCGAAGACTCCGTGCGGGCTCAGGTACCGCAGGAGCACGGCGCCCATGGCGTAGCCGAGGATCGACATGCCGCCGGACGTGATGTTCATCAGCGATCGCGCCAAGGCATACGTGGAGGCCGGCACGACTTCGGCGAGCAGTCCCATCCGTGTGCCCGTTCCCAAGGACTGGAAGAAGCCCAGTATCAGGAGCAGTCCGAATCTGGCGGGCAGCGGCAGCCCCGGAATCGCCTGTGCGGCAACGCCCGCCAGCGAGACGCACTGGAGCGCCAGGAGCGTACGGCGGGGCCGGCTGCCGTCGGCGACCGACATCAGCGTCAGTGCACCGAACACCGTCGCGAACGTGGCGCCGTACATGCTCACTGCCGTCAGGAAGGGGGAATGCGTCCGGTGGTCGACCAGCGTCCCGAGGGCGAAGCCCGACAAGGTGCTCGCGGCGGCCGTCAGGGTGAAGCTCGCGTACAAGCCTGCGAACTCGCGGTTGCGGAGCAGGCCACGGTAACCGGTGGCGGAGAGAGGGGCGGGTTCGGAGGGTGCGGTGGGGTCGGAAGGTTCGGAAGGTTTGGATATGTCAGAAGGCATGAAAAAAGCCTCCTGGCGAACCCGAAGGGGCGCCGGAGGCGAACGCATTCATTTTAACAAACGGCTTACTGGGGGGGATCGGCGGCCCCGGACGGGGCCGCGTACACGGCGAACGATCCGGATCTAGTCGGTGTTCCCGCCCGCAGGAACCACGAGTCCGATGCCTTCGGCCGCCACGGCGACGGCGAAGTCGAAGAACGCGGACTCGTCCCGGACGCTGTCGTGGGTCCGGCTGAAGACCTGGAACACCAGGAGCCCGATCAGGCTGCTCCACAGCACGATGCCGCGTTCGATGACGTCCGAGAACGGTGCGTCGGGCACGCCGCCGAAGAGTTCCACGGCTTCCGGCAGCAGCAGCGGCGGGCCTGCCACCGTCCGCCGGGGCGGGGTGAGTTCACCGGCTTCCAGCGCCGACCGTACGATCCCGGCCAGTACCACAGGGGTGCGCGAAGCGGGCGGGACCGTGTCCTGCGGGGCGTGGTAATCCGGCACGGGCGAGCCGTAGATCAGCGTGAACTCTGCGGGGTTGTCGAACGACCACTTCCGCAGTGCGCGAGTGACCGCGAGGAGCCGCGCACCCGCCGACGCCCCGGCCTCCCCAGCCGTCCGGTCGGCCTGCTCCATCGCGGCGCCGGACTCGTTATAGGCATCGATGACCAGCGCGGTCAGCAGGTCGTTGCGGTGCGGGAAGACGGCTTCCACGTCGGTGACGTCAAGTCCACTGCCCTCGGCAACGGCCTCCAGGGACAGTCCTCCTGCCCCCACCTTCAGCAGCAGCTGTCGTGCAGTGCTCTTGAGGGCCGCCGCCGACAGCCCGGTGTTCTCATCATTCTCATAGTTCTCATCGGTGGTGCTTGATCGGGATATTTCCATGGCCGAACCGTACCTGTCGGTTGCAACAGCTCCGGGTGCGTGGCCCCGCTACTCTGCACTCCGTGATCAACTCAACTGCGAGACTTGACGACACCGGCGATGCTGACGTTGCGATAGCTGCCGCGCGTGCCGGTGCAGAGGCCGTGCGCGCCAGGTACGGGCAGCGCCTCACCCGCATGGACAAGGGTGCCGGTGACTTTGCCACTGACGCCGATGTGGCGGCCGAGGCCGCGATCCTCGACGTCATCCGTGCTGCACGGCCCCAGGACGCGGTGCTCGGCGAGGAAGGCGGGCAGCAAGGTGCGGCTGACGCGGTGCGCCAGTGGCTGGTGGACCCCTTGTGCGGCACGCTCAACTACGCCGTCGGCAACATGCTCGTCGCCGTCAACGTGGCGCTGCGCAACGGTCCGGCCGCGGTGGCCGATCCGTTCAGTGGCGAGGTCTTCTTCACCGACGGTGAGGCCGCTTGGGTGCGGAGCGATGAGGGTGATACGCGACTGGCGCCGACGGCGGCCACCCGGCTGGTGGACGTGAACCTGGATCCGCCCTTTCCGAGCGCGCCCGGGTTCAGGACTGTGGACCTGCTCGCTCACCCCGGCTTCGTCGAACGGTTCCGGCCGCGCGTCGTGTCCACGACACTGGCGCTGGCCTGGGTCGCGGCCGGCAAGCGTGCCGCATACGTCACCGATGGCGGCGATCTGGCCGGGAACTTGCACTTCGCCGCCGGTATCGCTCTGTGCCGGGCAGCCGGCTGCGTCGTCACCGGAGTCGACGGCGCTCCGGTCGGGCAGGGCGGGGAGGCAGACCGGAGCGGGCAGGCAGGGCGTGGCCTCGTGGCAGCCGCGGACGCCGAGACTCACAGCCTGCTGATGTCGATGATCTGCAGTCGGGGCTGAGCACGTTCACGCCGGAGCGGACGGCGCTTCTTTGTGAGAATCAGAGGCCAACTGTTCATTCCCTCCGGGGAGTTCTCATAAGACGTCGTCGTCCTGCCTCCGCCCTCCTGGCGGCGGCTGCTGCGATCGTCGTGGGAGGCGAAGAGTGCGCTGAGCCGGATGCTCGCCACCATGGCTTCGCACCACATGTCGTTGTCGAGGACGTACAGACAGCCGCACCGCCGGCGTGCGTCGCGATCCCGCAGGATCAACCCCTGGCCTATGATCATTAATTCCGGTCTCGCGTGCGATGCCGGTGATTCTCACCGGCATCGCAGCAGCCGCCGACCGCACCTGTCACCAACCGTACGTACGCCCGCCGCACCCGTAAGCCGACGGGCCGAAAGGGGATGTCCCATGTCTCCGGAAGAGATCGTCGACGGCCAGCTCGCAGCGTACAACGCCCGCGACCTCGACGCGTTTCTCGGGTACTACGCCGAGGACGTACCCGTGTGTGCTTTCCCGTCCGGCGAAGTCCTCGCCGACGTGTCGGGGGCGGCCTTCCGCAAGCGTTACGCGAAGCTCTTCGCCGCCAGCCCCGGCCTGCACGCCGAACTGGTCTCGCGGGTGACGCACGGCCGCATCGTCATCGATCAGGAGCGCGTAACCGGCTTCATGGGCAACGAGACCCGTACGGCGATGGCCATGTACGAGGTGGGGCAGGACAGCATCGAACGGGTCTGGTTCGCAACCTGACCCCGGCCCCGAGCGGCATACCCTGCCTCACCCGGCTGCCCACTGCCGAGAATCATCATGGGCGGGCCGTCAACATCACACACACCGTACGGACTCTGTGCGGTGAGCACTTGAACCCCGCTCATCCTCTCCAGTGCGGCTCCGACATGCCCTCGTTGTATCCCAATTGGGGACGTGGTGAGACGTGGCGGCAGGTCCACTTGTGCGGCAGGTGGTGCTGATACCGCGCCTGGGTGGGTAACATCCCGCAGCAATACACCAGTCCAGGTGAGGGAGCGGTCATGACCGACGAGATGGACGGCGCCAACATCCGGGCTCAGTATGCGGCGCAGTTCGCAGCTGACCTGGAGAAGAACGAGAAGGAACAGGAAATTCTCCGCGCTCGCCTTCAGACGCTGGAGACCGAGCACGTGTGGCTGTCCGGCATGCGGAGCACGGTCGCTGGTCAGCAGGGTGGCTCGGGAGAGGCGGCCGCGGCACCGGAGAAGGCCGGAAGCCCGGCGAGCGCAGGAGCCGTACCACGGGCGCGTCGGGCGAAGAAGCCGGCTGCTTCCCCGGGCCGCCGGAAGAAGCCGGCGCAGGCCGGGAGCGCGGGAACGGAGCAGGTGGCACCGGCAGCACCGGCAGCCCCGGCAGCACGCGCCAGGAAGGGCGACGGACCCACTCTGGGTGAGCTGATTCTCGGCGTTCTCGGCCGGCACGGTCAGCCTCGTATGGTCAGCGAGATCGTCAAGGAGCTGGATCAGGCTCACCCGGAGCGTGTCGTGAGCGGCCCGGTGGTGCGCAGCACGGTGGAAGCCCTCGTCGCCAAGGGCCGCCTGGAGCGCGAGCGTAAGCAGGGCTCCGTGTTCTACACCGCGCCCGCGACCGAGGGAGATGCGGCGCCGGATACAGCGGGCCCGGCGACCGAGCCTGAGGCCGAAGCAGCCGCGGAGGCGACCGCGGCCGCAGCTGAGGCCTGAGCGGACCGTTGCGCGTCGTGTGCGCTCCGGACGGCCGTGCGGGCGCATGCGCAAGCGCGAGCGACACGTCGGATGCTGATGAGGGCCTGTTCCACGTCAAGGCCGAGGGGGGCAGCTCCGGCGGGTCGTATCAAGCCGATGACGCCGGTTCGCTTGACGTCGCCGCATTGACAGCACGGCTCCTCCGGACCGACCGGATATCCGGGGCCCGCCGAGCGGCCCCCGAGGCACTGCGGGCGGTCAACGCTGCCAGGCGTCAAGTCGAGCCTTCGCACGCACTGCACTACGAGGCGCTGGCTGAGCTCCTCCAGGTGGCTGCATGGATCCTCTTCGACGCCGAGCAGCACCGCCTGTCCCATGTCCTCAACCACCAAGCGCTGAAGGTGTCCCGCCGGCTTCCCGGAGAACGGCGCTCCATCGAATTGCTGGTTCGCTCGGTGCTGTGTCTCCAGCAGGCGCATCTGGGTCGTCCGAACAACTCTCTGCACATCTCGTCGGCCGTCCTTGCCGGACAGGATCTCCCGGAGCGGGTAGCAGCGATCTTCTACGTGCGCGAGGCACGTGCCTATGCCCAGCTGCGGCAGAGGAAGGAGGCGCTTCGGTCGCTCAGCGCAGCCGAGGAACTCCTGGGCAACGGTCCCTCCGACCGTGATCCGTCCTGGGCCTGGTGGTTCGACCGCACAGAGTTCACCGGCCACCGAGGGCTGACCCTGGCCGACTTGGGCGACCTCGAAGCGGCTGCCTCCCATCTTCACGATGCGACGGCAACAAGCGAGGCCCCTGCCTACCGCTCCCTCTTCTCCACCGAACTAGCGGCCACTCTGGCCCGGGCCGGTGCCTGGCGAGATGCGGACGCATGGCTGTCGCCCCTCGTCGAGATCGTGCCGCAAATGGGCTCGGTACGATCCCTCAACTCACTCATGCGTGCCACACGCATCATCGACCGGGGCCGTTCCGTCCCACGCGGCCTTCGGGACACGGCGAGGCATCTCGCCGAGCTTCTCCACCAGCAGGACGTCCGGCTTGTGACCGGTCCGGGTATCTACGCTTTCGATTCGCCCGGCATGGGAGGCGCGCGCCGCGGTGCCCTTCCCGCATCACGGACTGCACTGGCGGTCCCGTGACCTCGACTAGGGCCCGGGACAAAGGGCAGAAGATCGTCCAGCAGTTCCCCGAGAGCCCCCTGGCGCCGATGGCCAGGGAGCACCTCGAAGAGATCAGCGCCACAGCACCGGGGCAGGCTGTCACTTTGTGTTACCATCAAACGTTTGCATGTTCCTGATCGTCGGCTGTTGATCGTCGGTTGCTCGTTCCTGCCGGGCCTTCCTCGGTACGTTCCCCATACGGAAGGCTCTTCATATGAACCACCCGGACCGCCTCGACACCTCGCACGACGACCTCGACGGGACCGTGACCCCCGCCCCGCCGGTGGCCCCGGTCGCCTCCTTCGCCGAGCTGGAGCTGCCCGCCGCGGTGCTGCGCACGCTCTCCGAGCGCGGCCTGCGCGAGCCCTTCCCGATCCAGGCGGCCACGCTGCCGAGCGCCCTCGCCGGACGTGACGTCCTGGGGCGCGGGCGCACCGGATCGGGCAAGACGCTCGCCTTCGGCCTGCCGCTGCTCGTACGGACGGCAGGGCGGCGCGCGGAGCCGAAGCAGCCCCTCGCCCTGGTGCTGGTGCCCACCCGGGAGCTGGCCCAGCAGGTCAGCGAGGCGCTCGCGCCGTATGCCGACGCCCTCCGGCTGCGGATGGCCACGGTCGTCGGCGGCATGTCGATCGGCCGGCAGACCGCTGCGCTGCGCGACGGGGCAGAGGTCGTCGTCGCCACCCCCGGCCGCCTGCACGACCTCATCGAGCGCAAGGCCTGCCGCCTGGGGCGGGTACGGATCACCGTCCTCGACGAGGCCGACCAGATGTGCGACATGGGATTCCTGCCGCAGGTCACGGAAGCGCTCGACCAGGTGCACCACGACGGCCAGCGGATGCTCTTCTCGGCCACCCTGGACGGCGACGTCGACCACCTGGTCCGCCGCTACCTCCACGACCCCGTCGTCCACTCGGTCGACCCCTCCGCGGGCGCGGTCACGACGATGGACCACCACGTGCTGGTCGTCCACGGCCCCGACCGGTACGCGGTCACCACGGAGATCGCCGCCCGCGACGGCCGCGTACTGCTGTTCCTGGACACCAAGCACGCGGTCGACCAGCTCACCCGGCACCTGCGGGCCAGCGGAGTGCACGCCGCGGGCCTGCACAGCGGCAAGTCCCAGCCGCAGCGCACACGGACCCTCGCGCAGTTCAAGAACGGCCAGGTCACCGTCCTGGTGGCCACCAACGTCGCCGCCCGTGGCCTGCACGTCGACGACCTCGACCTCGTGGTCAACGTCGACCCGCCCACCGACCCCAAGGACTACCTGCACCGCGCCGGGCGCACCGCCCGCGCCGGCGAGTCCGGCCGCGTCGTCACACTGGTGCTGCCGGGCCAGCGCCGCGAGGTGACCGAGCTGATGACCGGCGCCGGCATCGAGGCGAAGACCACCAAGGTGCGCTCGGGCGAGGCGGAGCTGAGCAGGATCACCGGGGCCAAGGCCCCTTCCGGCATCCCGCTCGACGGCGGGCCGGCCGCGCCCCGGGCCAAGAACACCAACACCCCCTTCCGCGGCCTGGGCAGCAGCAAGGACACCTCCCGCGGCACCGGCGGCAAGTCCCGCAAGGCCACCGAGGCCCGTAAGCTCGCCGAGGCCCGCAGGGCGGCCCGAGTCCGCCGCGGCGGCTGAGAAGCACCACGGATCTCGTCCGGCCGGTTCCACGTGTGCACCGGCCGGAGTACCCGTGCAGGTCGGAGTACCCGTGCAGGCCGGAGCACACGTGCAGGGCGTCAGGACTTGCCCGGCTTCCGCCCTGCGGGGGAGGCGGTCACGCCTTCGGGAGGAGGTGTCGAACGGTGCCGGATCCTTAGCGTCAAGGCCATGACATCAACGAAGCCCAGCCGTCGGCGTTTTGCGGGAACACTCGGACTCGCGCTGCTCGCCCCGGTGGCGAGCGCCGGCCTCGCCCGTGCGACGCCCCGTAGTTCCGAGCGGCCGGTGGTCATGCCCCTGCCGAAGCCCACCGGACCCTACGCGGTCGGCACGGCGTCGCTGCACCTGACGGACCGGATGAGAACCGATCCGTGGCTCGGCGGCCGGGCGGCGGCGCGTGAGCTGATGGCGACCCTTTGGTACCCCGCCCGGCCGACTCCCGGTCGGCGCCCCGCACTGCAGTTGCCCGCCGGAGTAGCGGCCGAATGGCAGCGGCTCGTGGAGAGCGAGCCGGATTTCTCGGTCACCCCCGGTGGAGCCGACTGGGCGGCCACCCGGACGCACGCCGTGACCCTGGCCCCGGTACGGCCCCGGCGTGGTGGATTGCCGGTGGTCCTGTACTCGCCGGGCAGAAACGTCCCTCGAGGGTTCGGTACGGTCCTGGCCGAGGAGCTGGCAAGCCGCGGCTATCTGGTGGTGTCCTTGGACCACACCTACGAGACGATCGCCGTCGAATTCCCGGACGGCCGGGTCGTCACCGTCAAGGACGCGACGGAGAAGGCCACGTTGCGTGCGCTGGTCGACGTGCGGGTCGCAGACGTCCGGTTCGTTCTCGACGTGCTGGAGGCGCTCGGCCGAGGAGCCGCCGCGGAGATCGGTCACCGGCCGCTGCCGCCCGGCCTGGCCGGCTCCCTGAACCTGTCCGCGGTGGGCATGTTCGGCCACTCGATCGGCGGCGCCACAGCGGCCCAGGCCATGCACGACGACCCCCGCATCCGCGCGGCCGCCGATCTGGACGGCGCCGTCGGCTCCGGTCCGGACGCACTGGGTTCCGTCGTCGACGAGGGCCTCGACCGGCCGTTCCTCCTCATGAACAGCGTGCTCGGCAACCACCACGACACCGCGCTGTCGACGCTCTGGCAACACCTGCGCGGCTGGCACCGCAACCTGCAGATGCTCTCTGCGAGCCACTACGCCTACACCGACCTCCAGGCCCAGCTGCCGCCCCTCGCCGCCGCGGGCAAAATGCCCGCGGACAAGGCGGCCGGGCTCATCGGCACCGTCGACCCCACCCGCTCCCTGCGCGCACAACGCGCCTACTTGACGGCGTTCTTCGACATGCACCTCGGGCACCGCCCGGACCATGGCCTCTTCGACGGCCCGTCGACCGCCCACCCTGAGGTGTCCTTCATCGACTAGAGCCTGTCCGGCGATTGGTTGTCAGGTCATCGCGAACTTGGCGACGTACTCGTCGAAGGGCTCGATGCCGACTTCCGCACGGAGTGCGTCCATGCGCTCGGGCTCTTCACAAGGCCACGGAATGGGTGACCCGTCCTTCACGCCGGCGATCTGAGTGCCGTAGACCTGCTTGCGGCCCTCATTGACCAGCGTACGGTCGCGCAGAAAGGCCAGCTCGCGCGGGCTGGCCGAGCCTGCCGACACCGCCTGCTCCATCAGGTGGAGGGCGCGCCGCTGGACGTCGAGCTGCCGGTCGGCGTGCTGGGCGATCAGCCACGCCGCGCGTGCGGCCTCCTCGCCGACCATTTCTGCCGTCGGCCAGCCGTACTCGTCCATGATCTCGCCGAGTCGGTCGCCGTGCCGTGCGGTCAGCCGCCGCCACGCCAGCTGCTCGGCCGGGTCATCGCTGTTCGCGCTGACTGCGGACTGGTGATCTGCCACGGCCATGCCGGCGAGTTCCACCGTCAGTGCGGCCACGTCGTGCTCCACTCTCGACTCCTTGGTTGCGTCGGTGCGTTGTGCTCGTCGACCGCAACCCTAAAGGCGCAAATCAGGCGTAAAGATCATTCCGGAGAACGGTGACAGGCGCCTCTCCGAACCCGGATAATGGATCTACGCCCGGAGCCGGAGCCGGATCGCTGCGACGGTCACGGTGCCCTGGAAGACGTAGGCACGCTTGTCGAATCTCGTGGCCACGGCCCGGAAGTTCTTGAGGGCGTTGATCGTCCGCTCCACTTCGTTCCTGCGCTTGCAGATCGTCTTGTCGAAGCCGGTAGGCCGCCCGCGTCGGCCTGGTATCCGCGCCGGGCGGTGGCGGGCCCCGGCGGCATGCTGATGGGCGCGGCACGATGTGGAATCGACGCTGACCATGGACCAGTCGGTCTCTCCCTCCGCATCAGCATCAGTCTGGACGGCCCGCAGGATCCTGTCCCATGTGCCGTCAGCTGGCCACCTGAGATGCCGGTCGTGGCAGGTCTTCCACTTCCCGAACCGCGTCGGCAGGTCGCGCCACGGAATGCCGGTGCGCTGCCGGAACAGGATCCCGTTGATCACCTTGCGGTGGCACGTCCACCGCCCGCCCCGTCCCGTGGCCTTCGGCATGACACCAGCGCGGCTCGGTCACGCGATCCGTCGGACACGCCTTAGTGGGGCACCGGGTCGCCGGCGCAGCGTCGACTCGCTCCGAAAACTGACTCACCATGATCGCTCCACAGAACCGGAACCAGGACCGGTCGACGGACGGCACCCCGAAGGGATGGTGACGGCCCGTAAGAAGGAGTGGAACGGCCTGTAGCAACCCGGGCCGATCCTTTCCGACGCACGGCCCTCGCCCCGGCACTCCCGGCGAACACGCACGGTCACCGGCAGGGTGCTTCGACCCACGGAACCGATCACCGTCGTTTACGCAAGGCCGCCGGAACGCGACCCGTAGTCCGTCAGCCATACCCGTCAGGCGTGGTTGTGCGACGCGATGCACGCCGGGCAGAGTGGATCAGGGCCGCGTCAGGTATGAGAGGTTCCTTCAGGTACGTCGAGCATCCTCCCTATTCTTCCTTGTCTGTTGTAGTTCGAAGGCTAGGCTTCTGTGAGAGTACGTGTAGGTGGCAGCTGGAGACCCCTTGAGCAGGCAGTACGAGGGGCAGGGCAGGACGAGCGGGACCCCGGTCCGCAGGCCCTGGATGCCGAGCACCATCACCCCGCCTTCCGGCCCGTCGGCGTACGGAGATGCCGGCCCTTGAGCCCCAGGCCCTACAGGGCCGACGGCTGATCCGTCGGCGCCCCATAGGGCGGCGGGAACGGGCTGAGCGGGCTCGGTAGCTCGTACGAGCCCGGCTTCCCATAGGGCGGGAGTACCGGACGCCAGACGGCACCCCGGCCCGGGCCGGCCCGGAGGCGCCTTCGAAAACCCGCCCCCGCCTCGCATTCACAGGCATTCAGCCGGACAGCGACAGGGACCGCCGCCGCCATCCTCACCCCTCGCTGTCACCGCCCCCATCACCATCACCATCCCCATCACCCGAACAGGAGCTCACTTCATGCTGCCCGCAATGCCGCACGACGCACGCGAACAATTCCTCGCCGCCCCCCGCATCGGCGTCCTGGGCGTCACCGATCCCCGGGGCGGCGACCGCGCGCCCCTGGTGGTGCCGGTCTGGTACGGCTACGAACCGGGCGGTGAGATCGTCGTCGAGACGGGCCGGGAGACGGTCAAGGCCCGGCTGCTGCGCGCCGCGGGCCGGTTCAGCCTCTGCGTGCAGGACGAGCGACGGCCCTACCGCTACGTCAGCGTCGAGGGCCCGGTCACCTCCGTCGAGGACCCGATCGACCCGGCCGTGCGCGAGGCCCTGGCCCAGCGTTACCTGGACCCCGACGAGGCGCGCGACTACCTGGCGGCGACCTCGGACCAGCTCAAGCACGACATCGCCTTCCGCATGCGTCCCCAGCGCTGGCGCACCGCCGACTTCGCCGCCTTCGCCGCCGACTTCGCCGATGCCGGAGCCGGCAGCGGCACCGGCACCGGATCCGAGGCCGGAACCGACGCCGGCTGACCGCCGCCGTCCCGCGCGACCCCGTACGTCGTCCCGCACACCCCCGTAGACAGTCCGGACGAGAAGGATCCAAGAACCCGATGACCGACACCACCGTTTCGCCATCCCTGCTCCCCCGCTCCGCATCCCTGGCGGACGGCAGGCCCCCGGCCGGCTACCCGCGGGACCGCAGCCTGACCGAACTATTCGCCGCTCAGGCGGCCGCCCGGCCCGACGCACCGGCGGCCCGGCACGGGGAACGCACCCTGACGTACGGGCAACTCGACGCCCGTTCAGATGCCTTGGCGAAACGATTACTCGCACAGGGTGTCGGGCCGGACGACCTGGTCGGCGTGCGCGGCAGCCGCTCGCTGGAGGCGCTGGTGGCGTTCCTGGGCATCCTCAAGGCCGGCTGCGCGTACGTACCGCTCGACGAGGACCTGCCGCCGGCCCGGCTGCGGGCGATGGCGGAGGACGCCGGGCTGCGCGCCGCCGTGACCTTGCCGGGCAGCGCACGCCCGGTGCGCGGGCTGCGCGTGAACATCGGGCTCGACGACGCGGACGGGCAGGGGGACGGCGCCCCGGGGCCCTTCACCGGCCCCGCCCGCACCCCGTCCGCGTCCGACCGCGCCTACGTGGTCTTCACCTCCGGAACGACCGGCCGGCCCAAGCCGGTGGCGATACCGCACCGGGGCGTGGTCCGCCTCGTCCTGTCCGAGCCCGAGCTGCCGCCGCCGGGGCCGGACGACCGGGTCCTGCACGCCTACGGGCTGTCCTCCGACGCCTCGACGATAGAGATCTGGGGCGCGCTGATCACCGGCGCGTGCCTGGTGATCGCCGACCGGGAGGAACTCCTCTCGCCCCCCGCCCTGGAGCAGCTGCTCCGCACGCAGGACGTGACGGTCGCCTACCTGACGACGAGCGTCTTCCACCTCGTGGCCCGCACCAGCCCCGAAGCGCTGTCCGGGCTGCGGTTCGTCTCGGCCGGCGGCGAGGCGATGGATCCGCGGCTGGCGAACGCCGTCCTCGCGGCCTGCCCCGGCACCACGGTGGTCAACTTCTACGGTCCGACCGAGAACTCGGTGGTCTCCACCGCCCACGTGCTGCGCCGGCTGCCCGAGGACGCCACGCACGTCCCCCTGGGGCGCCCCTTCGGAGCCTCCGTCTGCCATGTCCTGCGGACGGACGGCACGCCCGCGGCACCCGGCGAGGAAGGCGAGCTGTACGTCGGCGGTGACGGGCTGGCCCTGGGCTACCTCGGCGACCCGCAGTTGACCGCCGCGCGCTTCGTATCGATGCCGGCGGTGGAGCCGGACGGGCCGCTGTACCGGACCGGCGACCGGGTGATGCGGACGGCCGACGGCCTGCTGGAGTACCGGGGCCGGCTGGACCGTCAGGTGAAGCTGCGCGGCATACGCATCGAACCGGACGAGGTCGAGGCACGGCTGCGGGCGCACCCCGCGGTCGGCGAGGCCGCCGTCGAGGCCGAGGAGGGGGCGCTGACCGCGTACGTCACCGCTGCCGAGCCCGGCCGGCCTCTCCCTCTGCAGGATCTACGCGCGTATTGTGCGCAGTGGCTGCCGCCGCAGGCCGTCCCGGTGCTCATACCCATGGGCCACTTCCCGGTGACCAGCGGCGGCAAGGTGGACCGCGCCCGGCTCAAGGCCGCCGCCCCGGCCTTCACAGCCGCCCCGGGCCCCGGAACCTCCCCCACCCCCGCAGACGGGGCGACGGCCGACGGCGCGACGGCCGACGGCATGCTCGGCGTCCTCGCCGAGGTCTGGCAGCAGGTGCTGCGCGTTCGGCCCGCACCCCAGGACGACTTCTTCCTCCTCGGCGGCGACTCCCTGCTCGCCTCCGAGGCCGTCACCCGCACCCTGGCCGTCCTGGACCTGGACGCCTCCCTGGGCTCCGGCCTGATCAGGGCGCTGCTGGCCGCGCCCGCACTGGAAAGCTTCGCGGCGGCCGTACGTGCGGCCCGCGGCGGGTCCGTGACGACGGCCGGTCCGGCCGTCGACTTCGAGAAGGAGGCCGGTCTCGGCTTCAACCTCCCGCCCGCCGAAGGACCGGCCCCACGTCCCCGGGACCCGCGGAACGTCCTGCTCACCGGCGCCTCGGGGTTCGTCGGCGCCTTCCTCCTCGACCGGCTGCTGCGTTCGACCGCGGCGCGGGTCCACTGCCCGGTACGGGCGTCGAGCCGGACGCACGCCGAACGACGGGTGCGCACCGCGCTCGCCCGCTACGGCCTGCACCCTGACGAGGCCGCCTGGCAGCGCGTGGAGTGCTTCCCCGGCGACCTGACCGAACCCGGGCTGGGCCTGGCGGACGAGCACCGGGCCGAGCTGGCCCGCACACTGGACCTGGTGGTGCACAACGGCGCCCGCGTCAACTTCCTCTACCCGTACGAGGAGCTGCGCCCGGCGAACGTGGACGGCACCCGGGAGGTCGTCCGGATCGCGGCACCACGCCGCGTGCCGGTGCACTTCGTCTCGACCGTCGCCGTCCTCGCCGGGTTCGGACCGGCAGGCGCGCGCGAGGTGGACGAGGACCTGCCGCTGGCCCACTCCGACGGGCTCACCATGGGCTACGCCGAGAGCAAGTGGGTCGCCGAAGGGGTGCTGCAGCAGGCGGCGGAGCAGGGCCTGCCGGTGGCGGTGTACCGGCCGTACGAAGTGACGGGCGACCGGACGCACGGCGTGTGCAACACCGAGACGGCCATCTGCTCGCTGTTCAAGACGATCGCCGAGACGGGGCTGGCCCCCGACATCGAGTTGCCCATGGACTTCGTGCCGGTGGACTACCTCGCCGAGTCGATCGTCCACATCGCCGTCAGCGGGCCGGCCGACGGGCGCGTCTACCACCTCACCAACCCGCGCCCGGCGATGCTGTCGGACGTCCTGGACCGGATGCGCGCGGCAGGTTTCCCGCTGCGGATGCTGCCGTACGCGCAGTGGGTGGACGAGCTGGTGCGGCACGTCGCCGAGCACCCGACGAGCGCCACGGCCCCCTTCGTGTCCCTGTGCGTCGACCGAAGCCGTACGGCGGACATGTCCGTCAAGGAGATGTACCTCAAGGACACGTTCCCGGTGCTGGGGCGGCGCAACGCCGAAGCCGCGCTGGCCGGCAGCGGGCTGGACTGCCCGCCGGTCGACTCGGCCCTGCTCGACCGCTACCTGGACTACTTCTTCACTTCGGGCTACATCGCCCGTCCCGCCGGCGACTCCGCGGAGGCCAACGCATGAGCGACCTGGAAACCGCAGCGAACGACCTCGAAGAAGCCGCAACGAACGACCCCGAAGCCCCTGCGGACGGCCTCGGAACCGTCATGAGCGCCCCCGAAGCCCTCATCGAGGTCCCGGCCGTGGAGCCCGGCACCGCCGGACCGCCGTGCGCCTATGCCCGGCTCCGCGCCGAACAGCCCGTGGTCAAGGCACAGCTGCCCAACGGTGAGACGGGCTGGCTGATCAGCCGGTACGCGGACGTGCGGGCCGCCTTCGCCGATCCCCGGCTGGAGCGCCCGCTGCTGTCGGCCTGGCCGCCCCGCGAAGGGGACGACGCGCCGCCGCCGTGCCTGCCGACGTTCCTGGAGATGACCGGGGAACACCACGAGCGGGTGCGCCGCACCGTCCTGCCGCTCTTCGGCCGCCGGCGGCTGGAGTTCATGGGCCCGCGGATCCGGGCCATGGCCGAGGAACTGCTCGACGAGATGGTGGCCGGGGCCCCGGACCACACGGCGGACCTCATCTCCGCATATGTCGAGCCGCTGCCGTTGCGCGTGCTGTGCGAGACCGTCGGGCTGCCGCACGAGGACCGCGACCTCTACCTCCCGCACACCCTCACCCTGCTCAGCGCCTCCGGGCTGTCGATGGAGGAGGTGCTGGCGGCGCTGTACGCGCTGCAGGACTACGCGTCGGAGCTCATCTCCCGCAAGGAGCAGGAGGGCGGGGGCGAGGACTACGTCCACCTGCTGCTGACCGAGAGCCGCCGCCCCGGCAGCGAGCTGACCCGGGACGACGTCGTCAGCTTCGTCGTCACCATGCTCATGGCCGGCTACAAGACCAACATGCAGCACACCGGGAACGCCCTGTTCACC
Source organism: Streptomyces sp. KLMMK (assembly GCF_036961605.1). Lineage (NCBI taxonomy): Bacteria > Bacillati > Actinomycetota > Actinomycetes > Kitasatosporales > Streptomycetaceae > Streptomyces > Streptomyces sp. KLMMK. The sequence goes on along the minus strand of NZ_JBAMDC010000003.1, from coordinate 32,104 downwards.
CTGCTCACCCACCCTGATCAGCTGCGGCGGCTGCAGGAGGAGCCAGCCGGCATCGGTACCGCCGTGGAAGAGCTGCTGCGCTACATCCCGCTGATGAACGCCATCAACATCCTCGTCGCCAAGGAGGACTTCACCCTGCACGGGCAGCACATCCGTGCCGGCGACGCGGTCGTCCCCGTGCCGGCGTCGGCCAACCGCGACCCGGAGGCGTTCGCCGACCCCGACCGGCTCGACCTCACCCGGTCGCCCAACGCCCACGTGGCGTTCGGTCACGGCCCGCACACGTGCACCGGCGGGCACCTGACCCGGCTGCAGCTCGCCACCGCGGTCCAGGTGCTGCTGGAGCGGCTGCCCGGCATCGAGCTGGCGGTGCCGGCGGAGTCGGTCCCCTGGGACGAGACGACGCCGCTGCGCGCACCGGCACGGCTGCCGGTGCGCTGGTGACTCTTCCTGCTCCACCCGCTCCCTCCTTCCCCATCGGTTCCGCTGGAACACCGCACCGCGCTCGCTCGCCCCGGAAGAAAGGCTCGTACGACGTGACCGCACCGCAGCCGCCCATGACCGACGACGCTCCGCACGAGGAGCCGCTCCCGCACTATCCGTTCAGCACCGACGGCGACCGTCTCGCCCCCGAGCTCGCCGAACTGCGCGGCCGCTGCCCCGTGGCCCGGGTCAGCACGAACTCCGGCGGGGAGGCGTGGCTGGTCACCGGCTACCAGCTGACCCAGCACGTGCTGCGGGACCGGTCCTTCGCCCGCTCCGTGCTGGGCGAGGCCGACAGCCCCACGCAGGACGCCCAGATCCTGGCGCCCGAGCTGCTGGACGCCATGAACCACCTGCAGAAGGCCGGGCTGCGCGACGAGGTGCTCCGGGCGCTCGGCCGCAACCAGCCGGAGCTGCCCGCCGACTGGGTCGCCGACGTCACCCGTGAGGGCCTGGAGGCGATGGTCCGGGAGGGCTCACCGGGCGATCTGCAGCGGCACTTCGCGGAATGGGTCGCCGCCCAGTGCATGTGCAGGCTGCTCGGCCTGCCCTTCGCGGACCGCGAGTGGCTGGCCCGGCGTGCCGACATGGACCTCACGATGGTCACGTACACGCCGGAGGAGCTCGCCCGCAACTGGGAGGAGATCCGTGTCTACATGCAGGAGCACATGGCCGGCCGCCGCCCCGGCGAGCCGCGCGGCCTGGCGGACCGCCTCGCCGACCTCAACGCCGAGCACGAGGGACTGACCGACCAGCAGCTGTCCAACATCGTCTCGGTGCTGTTCGTCAGCGGCTACGAGGACTTCGCGAGCTTCCTGGGCGTGGCGGCCGTCAACCTCCTGCAGAGGCCGGAGGTGATGAGCGCGGTACGGGCCCGCCCCGAGACCATGCCGCAGTGCGTGGAAGAGCTGCTGCGGTACAGCGTCGTCCTGGGCAACGCCATCCCGCGCTACGTCACCGAGGACACCGAGCTCGGCTCCGCCTCCGTCAGCGAGGGCGACCTGGTGCTGCTGTCCCTGGACGCGGTCAACTTCGACCCGGCCGCGTTCACCGACCCCGAGGCCTTCGACCCGGACCGCTCCCCCAACCCCCACCTGCGGTTCGGCTACGGCCGCCACCACTGCCCCGGCGCGCACCTCGTCCGCCGCCAGTCCGAGACGGCCTTCCGCGTCCTCCTCGACCGGCTGCCGGCCATCCGCCTCGCGGTACCGGCGGATGAGGTGCCCTGGCACCCCAACCGGATGGCGATCATGGCTGCCGGGATCCCGGTCACCTGGTGAGGTCACGGTAGAGCGGGTCGGTGGGTTCTGAGCACACGTCGCGGCCCCCTGCGGGCCGCGGCAGCCAGGAGCGCCGGACGGCCGGCGCATCCGACGTATCAAACTCTTGGCCGACTGCCGGACGTCCGTAGTAGGTTCGCCTTCGGAACGCATGGCGTAGCGAAAGGGAATCCACGTGTCCCAGCAGACCTGGACGGCCGTCGACGACTACTTCAACGGCCTGCTGGTCGAGGAGGACGACGCCCTTCTCGCGGCCGTCGCGGACAGTGCAGCGGCGGGGCTGCCCGCGCACCAGGTCGCCCCCAATCAGGGCAAGTTGCTGAACCTGCTGGCGATGCTCCAGGGCGCCCGCACGGTCCTGGAGATCGGCACGCTCGGTGGCTACAGCACCATCTGGCTCGCCCGGGCCCTGCCTGCGGAGGGACGCCTGGTCACTCTCGAAGCCGACGAGAAGTGTGCCGCCGTAGCCGCCGCAAACATCTCCCGCGCCGGGCTGGATCACATCGTCGACCTTCGCGTCGGCAAGGCCGTGGATTCACTGGCCCGGCTGGCGGACGAGGGCCAGGACTCGTTCGACCTGGTCTTCATCGACGCCGACAAGCCGTCCAACCCGGCCTACCTGGAGTGGGCGTTGAAGCTCACCCGGCCCGGTAGCGTCATCATCGGTGACAACGTGGTCCGTGACGGCGCGGTCACCGACCCGGCCAGTGCCGACCCCCACATCCAGGGCGTCCGCCGCTTCACCGAGCTGATCGCGGAGCACCCCCGCCTCACCGCCACCGCGATCCAGACCGTCGGCGCCAAGGGCCACGACGGCTTCGCCCTCGCAGTCGTCACCCGCTAGAGAGCCGGAGGGGCATGGCATGGCCCGCGTCGTCGAGATGTCGTACTACCCCATCAAGGGCTGTGCCGGCGTGGCCACCCGGGAGGCCGTCCTGACGCCCGCCGGGCTCGCGCACGACCGGAGCTTCATGGTCATCAGCGAAGAGGGCGTCTTCCGCTCGCAGCGCCGGGACCCCCGGCTGGCCCTGATCCGGCCCGCCATCGGTGACGACGGCGAACGGCTCACCCTCCGCGCGCCGGACACCGAGGCAGTGGACCTGCCCGTGGACACCTCGGGTCCCCGCCGGCCGGTCGACCTGTTCGGGACCGCCTACCAGGGCATCGACCAGGGCGACACGGCCGCCGCATGGCTCTCCGACGTGCTCCGCTCCCCCAGCCGCCTGGTGCGTGTGCCGCCGGAGCACCGCCGGGTGACCGACGGCAGAACACCGGGCACCTCCGGCTACGCCGACAGCTGCGCCCTGCACGTCATCTCACGCTCCACCCTCGAACTGCTCAACCACAAGCTGGCCGAACGCGGCACGGCGCCGCTGCCCATGAACCGCTTCCGCCCGAACATCGTGGTCGACGGCTGGGACGAGCCCCATACCGAGGACCGGGCCCACGCCTTCAGCATCGGCACGACCGAACTGGGCTACGCCAAGCTCGCCATCCGTTGTGCCGTCACCCTCGTCGAACAGGAGTCGGCGGAGAAGGCGGGCCCGGAACCACTGCGCACCCTCGCAGGCTACCGGCGGGCCGTCGAGGGCGGAGTCGCCTTCGGTACGAAGCTCGCCGTCCTCCGGCCCGGCAAGGTGTCCGTCGGCGACGACGTGACCGTCACGTCGTGGGGCGAGTCCGAGCTGTACGCCTCCCACGGCCGCCCGGTCGAACCGCCGAGCGGTCCCGGAGGCCCGGCGAGCACCATGACCGCCGAGGCACGCCTGTCAGTAGCCGACGGTGAAGCGGCGCTGGGCGAAGCGCGGTAGTTCCACCTCCGGGCTGCCTGCGCATATGCCGTCGGGTCGGCGACCGGGCGCCGGATGGTGTCCGCGATGTCCTTCGCCGCGTTGCCGGGCTGCCGGGACCGCCGGGCTCGCTCAGCCCCGGTAGGCGCGGGCGAGGGCGAGGGAGTCCTCGTAGATGCGGTAGGCGGTGATGCGCCCGTCGCGGACGGTGAAGCGTATGACGAACTCGTCGTCGTAGACCGCCCCGGTGGCGTGCATGCGAAAGACGAACCGGCCGTTCACCAGGACCTGGTCCGGGCCGAGCGCCGTCATCCCGTACAGCTCGAAGTCCTTCCGCTCCCCGGCGCCGGCGAGCAGGGGGAACCATTCGCGCATGGCCGCGTGCCCGGTGCGCCGCCCCGCCCAGGGAACCAGCGCGGCGTCACCGGGGACGAACCACTCGACCTCCGGGTCGAGCAGAGCGAACACCGCGTCCATGTCGCCGTGACCGAATGCCTCGAAGTACGCCTCGACGGTGTGGAGTGCGGTGGTCCGGAGGGAGGTGGAGGTGCCTGCGGAGGCGGAGTCGGGCGTGGTCATGGGGTCCTCGTTTCGTTGTCGCCGTGCTGCTTGACGTGATCAACCCTGCCCGGGGACTTGTTTGCCTGCAAGGCAGTCTTGAGCAGACAATGTCTGCCCTGGAGGCATACATGGAGATCAGAGTCCTCGGCTACGTCGTCGCCGTAGCCGAAACCGGCACCCTCGTCGCCGCCGCCGAGCGCCTGCACCTCACCCAGCCGACGCTCAGCCGCCAGCTGCGCGACCTCGAACGCCGCCTGGGCACCCCCCTGTTCCACCGCGAGGGCCGTCGCATGACCCCCACTCCGGCGGGCGAGGCCCTGCTCGCCCGTGCCCGGGTGATCCTCGCCGAGGCCGAGGCCGCACAGGAGGACGTGCGACTGGCGGCACAGGGCCTGCGCGGGCGGCTGACCATCACCTTCGCCGGGTCCGGGATCAACGGCCCGCTCGGCGCCGCCCTGCGCACCGTCCGCGAGACGCTCCCCGACGTCGAGCTCCGCTTGGTGGAGAGCTTCAACGACGCTCAGATGTCCGCCGAGGTACTGGAAGGCCGCTGCGACCTCGCCGTGCAGCGGCTGCCCGCGCAGGACGAACGGCTCGCCGTGCGCGAGTGGTGGCGCGAGCCCTTCACGCTCTTCCTGCCCGCCGCACACCCGTTGGCCGCGGGCGACGGCGGACTGCCGCTCACCGCACTCGGCGACGTGCCCCTGGTGCTGTGGCCACGGGAAGTCTCACCGCTGTCGTACGACGAGATCGCCTCCCTGTGCCGGCAGGCCGGGGTCGTCCCGCGGATCGCCGCTGAGGCCCGTACGGTGCAGACACTCCTGGCGCTGGCCGCGGCCGGCTTCGGCGCCGCCGTGCTCGCCGACTCCTACCGGGTGCTGCACCGCACCGGCGTCACCCCGCGCCCGCTCGCCGGCGCCACCACGTCCAACTCCCTGGTCTGGCGCCGCGACACGAGCAACCCGCTGGTGGCCCGCTTCCGCGAACTGATCCACCGGTGAGCCGCGGCGTGGTGAGGCGGCCGGTCGCCCGTTGAAGCAGAGGCCCCCGGCACTGCCTGGGGTGGACTGGCCCACCATGCACGACGCGGGGCCGGACGGCGGCTCCTTCCACCGTGCCGAGCGCCGTCAGGCGCGGAAGGTGAGTCGTTTGACCTCGCGGAGGATGGGGGCGGTCTCGATGGACTGGATGCCCGGGAGCGAGCCGATGCGGTGGTCGAGGTAGTGGTGGAGGTCGTGGTCGCCGCGGAAGACTCCGCTGGCCACGAGGTTGTGCGGACCCGTGGTGGCGGCCGCGAAAGCGATTTCGGGGTGGGCGGCCAGGGCGCGGCCGGCGGCCGAGGCTTCTCCGGGAGCCACTCGCAGCCAGAGGTGGGTCATCAGGTCGTAGCCCAGGTGCCGGGGTGCGAAGTCCACGGAGAAGCCCAGTGCGCCCTGGGCTTTGAGGTGTTCGAGGCGGCGCTGGACGCTGGAGGGCGAGCGGCCGGTGGCGGCCGCGAGCTCGGGCAGGGCTGCCCGGCCGTCCTTGGCCAGCTCGGCGAGGAGGGCGAGGTCGGTGGCGTCCAGGGACAACGGCGCGGGAGGCTCGCGGAACTCCGGGGCCGGCGCTGGGATGCCCTCCACCTGAACCCTACGGGCCGGGCCGAACGGGATGCCGCTGGCGTACCACGTACTGGTGATGCCGGTGAAGACGCGTAGCAGGCAGTGCGCGTCGACGCTCGTCAGACCAGGGGTGCGGGGCAGCTTCTCCAAAAGGAGCTTGTCCCGCTCGTGCCGCGTGGAGGTGGTGAGAGCGCAGTACAGCTCGGTGCCCCCGGAGGCCAGCGAGATCCAGCTGGTGTCGGGCCGGCGGGCCAGGGCCTGGGCGACCGAGCCCGCGGAGCCGGGAGCGCAGTGGAGGCGCAGCAGCCAACGGGTCATGCCCAGCCGTGCCGGTACGGGCTGGCCGACGACGCGGAGGCCCAGCGTGCACAGTCGGCTGTAGCGGCGGGCCAGCGTGCGTTCCGAGGCGCCCAGGCGGCGCGCGATGCGGCTCAGGGCGGCCCGTCCGTCGAGTTGGAGTGCCTGTAACAGCCCTAGTTCCAGGGTGTCGAAGGTGCCCGATCCCGTCACCGTGGCCTCCCCTCCCGTGCCTCACGCCACCTCGTGATCTCCGCGACAGGACCCGACGATAGACGGCCCGGGTCCCAACCGGGCCCGCAGCCTGCCGCATTCTCCCGCCCCACCGGCCGGAGTCGCCTGTTCCTCCCGCTTCCCGGCGAACGGCTGGGTGGCGCTCTCCTCTCGGACGACCATGACCGGGCCGCTTCACCACCCCGGACGCGGCAGGACAATGAGCATGAGGAGGAGAGCGGCATGAGTGCTTCCGCGATTCCCACGATCGACCTCTCGCTGTGGCGGACCGGCGACCGCCGGAGCCGCGACCGGCTCGCCACCGCTGTCGACCGAGCACTTGAGCGAGCGGGCTTCCTGCTCGTGACCGGTCACGGCGTCGACCCCGGCCTGCCTGCCGCGATCCGCGCCACAGCCCGCGCCTTCTTCCACCAACCGGCGGACGTCAAGCTGCCGTTCCTGGCGAGGACCGGCCGGTACGGCTGGAGCGGCCCGGGAGCGGTGGCCACCGGCCGGGCGGAAGGTCTGATCACGCCGCCCGACCTGGTGGAAACCTGGTCGATGGCCCCTGGCCCGTACGACGCCGCGGCCGACCGCCCAGGGCCCGGGCCCGAACCGCTCCTGCCGACGGCCTGGCCGTCCCAGCACCCGGCGCTGCAGCCCCTCCTCGCCCGGTACGTACGCTCCATGCAAGCACTCGCCGACGAACTGCTCGAACTCCTGGCGGCGGCCCTGCGCCGGCCGCTCGACTTCTTCACCCGCCACACCAGCCGCCCCGACTGGACCCTGACCCTCAACTGGTATCCCGCCATCACCACGGCGGGAACGCCGCGGCCGGGCCAGTTCCGTGTCGGCCCGCACACCGACTTCGGCACGGTCACCGTCCTCGACCGGCAGCCCGGCAAGGGCGGCCTGCAGATCCACACCGAGAACGACGGCTGGCAGGACGCCCCGTACGACCCCGAGGCGCTCACCGTCAACATCGGCGACCTGATGGCCCGCTGGACCGGAGACCGCTGGCGCTCCGCCCGTCACCGCGTACTGGCCCCGCCCGCCGACGCCCCGTCCGAGGAGCTGATGTCCCTGGTCTACTTCTACGACTGCGACCCGCACACCGTCGTCGAGTCGCTCCCCGCCCCGATCGGCCGGGTAGCCCACCCTCCGGTCACGGCCCGCGCCTACGTCCGCTCCAAGGTCGCCGAGATCGCCCTGATGTGAGACGCCGCCGCTGCCTCCCCGCTTCCGCGAACACGCATCGGACATACTCCCGTACGCAGGCCATTACCTCGTGGCCGGCAACTCGCGTGCGAAGTGGGGGGCTTGCAGGTGAAGGACGATGTGGACGGCATACCCGTGCCGGAGCGCAGGGGCAGCAGCTGGAGTCCGGAGGAGTACGGACGGCTCGTGGACGGTATCGCCGGAGGGCTGAGCGTCGAGGAGTTGGCGGACCGGCATCAGCGCAGTATCACCGCAGTCCGCTCGGCGGCCAGGCAGCTGGTTCCGCCGGATGAGGCGGCCGATGGTGAGGCGGCCGTCGCGTGGCTGACCGAACGGCTTGCTTCGGGGGCGTACGACTGGCAGGCGCGGCTCGCGGAGAACCGCCGGGTGCGTGCGGCCGCCAGGAGGGAGCGGGAGGCGGCGGGCCGGCGGGGGAAGCGCGAGCGGCCGCTGGTCAGCGAGCCGGGTGCGATCGCCGACGTCTGGCAGGAGGTGACCGGACATCGCCTGTCGCCCGGGCGCCGCGCCGAGTTCCTGGCCAGGAGGCCGCTCAAGGCCCTGAGCGCCTTCCCGGTCGGGGCTCTGCGCCCGGTCGCCGAGCGGTTGTGGCAGGCGGACGGCCGGCTCCTCCTGGAGGGCTGGCTGCTGGACACCGTCTGCCCGGGATATGCGACCACCGACCTGTCCTGGGAGGCAGTGGCCGGTGACAGTGCCGGCACGGCGACCGTGCTGCGGGACCTGGTGGCCGCGGCCGTCGACGAGCTGCGTAACGCACGGGCCCATGCCGTGCTGTGCCGCCGGCTGGGGCTGGAGGGCCGAGAGCCGTCCACCCAGCAGACCATCGGGCAGGAGTTGTCCCTGACGCCGCAGCGTATCAGCCAGCTGCAGGCCCGCGGCATCACCCACATGCTCGGCAACCGTGAGCCGGCCACCGTCGCCCTGCGCCAGGCCCTGGGCGACCTCCTCGGCCCGGAACGCGCGCACGACGTGCCTGTCGCGGCGCGGTTGCCGACCGTCGTCGAGGTGGCGCTGCCCGGCGTGCCGCTGAACCCCGGCGGTCTGGTCCTGGCCCGTCTCGCCGGGTACGGCGACGAACGGGCCCGCAGCCTCCTCAAGGAGGCCGTCGCGGCGCTTGCCGAGCGGCACAAGGAGGAACGGAAGCAGCAGAGGACGGCCGAACGCCGGGAGCGCGCGTCACGCCGGTGGGCGACGCAGGCCGCGGCGGCCGACTGGTTCGGCGCTCCCGGTCCGGCCCCCGCCCGGGAGGAGCTGGCGGCCCGGCGCAGCGTGCAGCAGCGCGAGCACTCCGGCGCCTGGTTCAGCGCCAAGCTGGGGCGCGAAGTGCAGTACGAGTCGGTGACCGAGCTGCGGGTCGTCCAGCTCCTGGACCACGCCGACCAGGTCGCCTACTTCCAGGAGCAGCCCCTCGCCCTCGACTACGCCCACGCCGGGCGGCGACGCTCGTACTACCCCGACTTCCTGGCCGTCACCACCGACGGCCGCACCGTCCTGATCGAGGCCAAGCCGCAGGGCGACATCCCGCTCGCGATCAACCAGGCCAAGCACCGCGCCGCGGCCGGGCTGTGCCGTCGCAAGGGGTGGGGCCTCCTGGTCACCGACGGCGCCCGCACGCGTACGGATCTCGCAGGGCACCAGGCCGACCCGGAGCTGGAGCGCCGTATCGCTGCGGCTCTGGCCTCCAGGGAGCTGACCTGGCCGGACGTACGGGACCTCGCGCGCGGCATCCCCTTCACCTCCCTCGACCTCGCGGCGCTGATCCTGCGCAACAGCTGGCACTGGGAGCTGGGCCCCTACCGGCTGCGGGCCGACCGTGGGCCGCAGCGGTCCATTTCCGAGCCCGGGGCGGCGACCGAGGGGCCCGTCCCCGAGCCGGGGGCTGCCCGGTTGGAAGTAGTCCCTCCGCCCGGCTGAGCGCGTAGCGGCAAAACCCGGTTGCAGGCCGGAAAGCGGGCTGCCTACGGTTCGCTCATGCTTCCGCCGGTGGACACAGACGAAGAATGGGACGCGGTCGTCCCCGACGAAACGGTGATGCGGCCGGGAGCCGAGGACCTGTGCGCTCGCCTCGGCCTGGCCGGGGAACCCCTCGTCCGCTTTCCCGACGGATCCCAGCCGGTGTACGCGGTGGGCGACGAGCACGTCCTCAAGCTGTTTCCCGGAGCCGCGGCGGAGGACGGAATCACCGAAGGCCGCGTCCTGTCGTACCTCCAGGGGCGGCTGCCGGTGGCGACGCCGCAGGTGCGCGACTTCGGCCCGTACGAGAACGGCTGGCGGTACGTGCTGATGTCCCGGCTGCCCGGCCGGAACCTGGCCCAGGACTGGGACGGCATCCCGCAGGCGGACCGCGAGCGGCTCGTGACCGAGACCGGCGAGGCCCTGGCCGCCCTCCACTCACTCGATCCCGGCCCTCTTGAGGACGTCCTGGGCCCCGGGGACTGGGGAGCCTTCCTGGACGGGCAGCGCGCCGGCGCCGTGGAACGGCAGCGCACACGCGGGCTGCCGGAGCACTGGCTGGAGCAGATACCGGATTTCCTCGCATCGGTCCCCCTCCCCCGGCCCCCAGGGCGCTCGCTCCTCCACACGGAGGTCATGCGGCAACACCTCCTCGTCGATCCCGACGGGTGGCGCCTGACCGGACTCTTCGACTTCGAACCGGCCATGATCGGTGACCGCGCGTACGACTTCGTCGCCGTCGGCCTGTTCGTGACCCGTGGCGATCCGAAGCTGCTGGCCCGACTCGCCGAGTCGTACGGTCGCACCTTCGAGCCGGACGTGCTGCTCGCCTACACGCTGCTGCACGTGTACAGCAACCTCCCTTGGTACATGCGGGAACTGGGCGTACCCGCCGAGGCCACGCTTCCTTCGCTTGCTGAAGCGTGGTTCGCCACCACCTGACACAGGCGTCACCGGCGCAGCGGCCCGGCTCGCCCCCTCATCAGGCGCGGTCGGCGGCGATGAGGCGGTAGCGGAAGCTGCCTTCCCGGTAGGCGGTCAGAAAAAGCTCGTCCATGTCGTCGGGGGTGGGCGGACCGGTACGCGTGGAGATGCGTTGCCCCAGGGCAGGATCCTCAGCAGCCGGCGCGAGGAGATGCTCTGCATCTGCGGTTCGGACTCGGTCGTATGCGCAAGGTTCCGTGCGGCATTCCTCGTCGCGGTCGAGCCATTCGGGGAAGCGCTCTCGACGACGTTCGCGAGGAAGTTGCCCGTGGGAGGTTGTCCGTCCACAGCGGACAGCAAAAAGGAAAGGAGGGTACTCACGCGCTCCTTTCCACTCTCAACGTGTAGCGCACCGGGGGCCTTGCGGCAAGACCCCGGCCGTGCCGCAGAATCACCGGCCGAACCGGAATTCGCGGAAGGGGAGTCGTGAAATGCGTGTGCTGTTGTCGACATACGGGTCGCGCGGGGACGTCGAGCCTCTGGTGGGACTCTCGGTGCAATTGCGGGCGCTCGGCGCCGAGGTACGGGTGTGCGCGCCGCCGGACGAGGAGTTCACGGAGCGGCTGGCCGGTGCCGGCGTACCGGTGGTGCCCGTCGGCCCGACGGCGCGCGAGCTGACGGCGGCCGCGCCGCCGCCGTCGTCCCTGCCCCGGTACGCGGCCGAGCTGATCGCCACCCAGTTCGACGTGATCCCGGCGGCGGCCGAGGGATGCGATGTGCTGGTGGCGACCGGTATGTTGCCGGCCGCGGCCGGCGCGCTGTCGGTAGCCGAAAAACTGGGCATCCGCTCCGTGTCCGTGACCTTCCAGCAGCTCGACCTGCCGTCACCGCACCACCCGCCGATGGCGTATCCGGGACGGCCGTTCCCACCGGACGTGACCGACAACCGGGAGCTGTGGGAGCTGGACGCCGAGAACATCAACGCCCTGTTCGGCGAAGCGCTCAACTCGAACCGGGCGACGATCGGCCTGCCCCCGGTGGACGACGTCCGCGCCTACGTCGTCGGCGGCCGGCCGTGGCTGGCGACGGACCCGGTCCTGGACCCGTGGCAGCCGACGCCGGAGCTCGACGTCGTCCAGACCGGCGCGTGGATCACACCCGATCTCCGCCCGCTCCCGTCCGGGTTGGCGGCCTTCCTGGAGGCCGGGCCTCCACCGGTGTACGTGGGCTTCGGCAGCATGCCCATGCGCGCGGCGGCGGACGTCGCCGGGGTAGTCATCGATGCGGTCCGGGCGCAGGGCCGCCGCGCACTCGTCAGGCACGGCTGGGCCGGTCTGGCCCTGATCGACGACCGGGACGACTGCTTCGCCGTCGGCGAGGTCAACCATCAGGCGCTGTTCGGCCGGGTCGCCGCGGTCGTGCACCACGGCGGTGCGGGGACCACGGCAGCGGCCACCCGGGCCGGCGCGCCTCAGGTGGTGGTGCCCCAGGCGGCGGACCAGCCCTATTGGGCCGGCCGGGTGGCCGACCTGGGCATCGGCGCGGCACACCGCGGTCCGGCTCCGGCCTTCGAGTCCCTGTCGGCCGCGCTCACGACGGCCCTGAGCCCGGGGACCCGCGCACGAGCGGCCTCCGTGGCCGGCACGATCCGCACCGACGGGGCGGCGGTGGCCGCGCAGCTGCTGCTCGCGTGCGCAGTGTCTGGTCTAGCCTGAGCACGATGACGGCACCGCGCTGACGGTCGGGCGCGGCATCCACGGGCGCAGCCTCCTGACCGGCGTCAGCGTTTCTCAGGTCCCCAACCTCTACCTGCTCCTCGCCTTGGCGGAACGTCTTCGGGGCTGACGCGGGTCACCCTGCCCGGAGGACATCACAGGAACAGTGGTGGAATTCCAGGCCGAGTTCGTGGTCCACGGCTTCGCTCGAGCGTGTGGCGGCTTCGCTCACCTTCTCCCAGGAGCCGTACTTGACGTGCAGCTGTTCCGCTGTCGGACCGAGAGGGTTGCCGTACTTCTTCTGGTTGCGCGCTTCCAGCTCCGCGACCTGCTCCGGCGTCATGCCTGCGCGGACGATGTCCTTGGCGTCGTTGCGCATCTTCACCAAGGTGCGGGCGATGTTCTCCTCCGAGCTTCCCCGGGCGCGCATGGCGCATGCCTTGCGCTCCATGTTCTTCAGCAACTGGTGATAGCGCACCCGCTGCTCGCGAGCGACCTTGCGCTCCTGCGGCGTCTCCTTCCGGATCATGCACACGACCGGTTCCGGGCTGGTGCAAGGACCGTGGTCCGGGGGCGCCTGGGACACAGGAGCGACGACGACCGATCCACAGCCGGATGATGCACAAGCGGCGGCCGTGTGCAGCGCGGACGCGGGCTGGGCCGAGGCCGGCTGAACAACGACCAGCACGGCGTGTGCGGCCAGCGCGACAGGAACGATGCGGCGGGCCAGAGAGCGCAGGGGGTGCAGAGGAGGGAGTGACATGGGCCCATCGTCGGAAGGGACACCCGGATCCGTGGTCAGGGCGGGCCTGCAATAGCCCGTGCGAGTGCGGGACTCCACCCGATGGAGTGCAGCGGACGCGCAGGGCGCGTCGGCTGCCCGGTTCGGGTGAACGGAGCGGCAGAGGCCGTCTGGACTGACTATCGGCTATCACACTGGCACCAGGGAGCGACTGCACGATCGACGAACACTGGAGGGCCACGCCCCATGCACGGCATCACCAAGAAGATCCTCTCTGGAATCGGCGCCATGGCTGCGGCGCTCGGGTGCGTCATCGCCGCAGGACCGCCTGCAGCGGCTGCGGGCAAGTGGTGCAACCACTCGGTCTGCATCCAGACCTACGACACGGGTAACTACCTGGGCCGGGTCGAGGTGTCCGTCACCAACACCAACCAGCCGAACCGCATCCGTGCCCGCGTGTGGACCACCAACGGCTGGAGCGCCGGCACCAAGACCGAAGACGTCGCGAAGTTCAGGACGTACCGGGACCAGGTGTACCCCCAGCGTCACTTCCCGCCGGGCACGCGGCTCTGTGCAGAAGGGTTCCGCGGCGGCGCCAGCGTAGGACTCCCCTGCACCACCATCACCAATTGATTCCCTACCGGGGCATCGGCCGGTAGGGCTCGCCGCAGAAGTACTGGTTGAGCGCGTCCAGCCCGGCGTAGACGATGTCCTCCACCCCTGGGTCGTTGCGCTGGACATTGACCGAGAGGGTCATCCGGCGCTCCCCGTCGCGGTCGGCGAAGGCGAAGGTCTCGTAGCCGGGAATCGAACCGGTCCCGCCCCACATCTCGCCGCAGGTCAGTCCGGCCGACTCCAGCCCGAGACCGTAGTGCGGGAAGACCGGGGCCTGCTGCGTGGCCACACCCGTGCGCATCTGCTCCAGCGACGCCGGCCGGACCAGACGGCCGCCGAAGAGGGCCTGGTAGAAGCGGTTGACGTCCCGGGCGTCCGACACCAGCCCGTAGGCGGCCCAGGCGAAGGAGGGGTTGAGCTCGGTGATCGGCCGCAACGCTCCCGGTGCTTCCGGATCGGTGCCCTTGGGCAGGTAGTAGCCGGTGGCGTGCGGCCCGTCCAGCTCCGGTTCGGTCAGCGGCAGGAACGTCCGGGTCATGCCGGCGGGCTCCAGCACTTGGCGTCGCAGCTCGTCCGCGAGCCGGTGCCCGGTGACCTTCTCGATCAGCATGCCGAGCACGAAGTAGCCCGTGTTGGAGTACGTGAACGGCGGTCCGGGCTCGTGCTTCGCGCCCAGGCCGTCCGCCAGGGCCACGAGTTGTTCCGGCCGGTACGTACGCTTGCCGTAGACCGCCGGGTCGTTGAACTCCTCGTGCTCGATGTAGTCGGCCAGCCCACCGGTGTGGTTCAGCAACTGGCGGACGGTGATGCGGTCGGCCCCGCTGACCACCCCGGGCAGCCGGTCCCCGACGGGGCGGTCGAGCTCCAGCCGGCCCGCCTCGGCCAGACGCATCACCGTGGTCGCCACGACCCCCTTGGTGAGGCTCGCAATCCGGAACTGCGCGTCGTGCGGGACCTCACGTCCCGTCCGCAGGTCGGCGACACCGCTGGTGGCGGTCCAGGAGCCCGTGCTGTCGTCGACCCGTGCCAGGACACCGGGAGCACCGGCCCTCACCATGGCGTCCAGTGCCCTCTGCACCCCCGCGCGCGTATCCGCCCCGGCCCGCCCCGGCCGCGCCGCGAGCGCGGCGGGCTCCGGCTGCGCGAGAGCGTTCGGCACCGGCCCGCCGACCAGTAGTGCGGCGACCGCACCCACCCCCGCGATCGCTCTCACCGCCACGCGCTGCTTTCCGTACCTGCTGCACCTCATGTCCGGTCCTCCGCCCCTCGCTCCTGCGCGGTCTCTGCGCCACTTCGGCCAGAGACGCCGCAACGCCCCTGATCGTCCCGCAGGTTGAGGCGCGAGGTCATCAGACCGAACGGGTATTGAAGGTCATCCAAAGTATTCAGCACGCGTCATCCGGCAGACGGAAGTAGCGCCTTCCAGGCACCAGAGGTCGTCGTATCTGCTGACGGGAACAGAGAAGGCCGCGCGCCCGACGGGAAGTCGAAGGACGCGCGGCCTGCCACAGGTGCGGTTGTCCCTGTGGCCCTCGGCGGCTGGAACCGGGGCTTACTTGTTGATCAGGGTGTTGCCGTGGCTGAGGTTGCCGACACCGACCACGGAGACCACGTTGCCGCCGACGTTCGGGGAGACACGCGGGGCGACCTGCACCACGTTTCCGGCGGCCACGCCCGGGGAGTTCTCCGTGCTGCCGACGGCCTGGCCGTGGGCGCTCGCGGTGGCGGCGCCGGCGCCGAGAGCAGCGGCGGCGAGAGCGGTCACGGCGGCGGCGTTGCGGATGCTCATAGCTTCTCCAAAAAGGTGGAAGGGGGAAGTAGGCCAGGTAAAAGCTCTGGCAAGGAAGAGTCTTGCGTAGGAAAAACCGCTGGCCCTACCAATGGCCTATATGTTCATCCTCCTCCGTGACCGCGTCCCCGGCATTGACCCCCTACGGGTGCGGCCCGCCAACCACCTGACGAACACACGTGGTTGAGGGATGCGTGCGATGGACACACGCATCAGAGGCGGTGGCACCCCGTGGTGTGGGTGCCACCGCCCCTGCGACGGTTTTCCGGTCCTCCGCAGACCGGTGATCCCTGGCATCAGTAGGCGGAGTTGACGTTGTCCATCGACTAACCCCATTCATCGACCGGAGCAGGGACGGCCGTCCTACCCCCGGTTTTCACCGCACTTTTTACTAACGGAATTCGTAAGTGATCCAGGCCTCATGCGCGGCCTCACACGGGGCAGGTAAGAGGAGAGTTCCGCCTCGCCGTCGGCGTCGACGACCGCGCTGCGGGACTGGTGGTCCTCGGCGCTCGTCCACTGTCCGGAGGGCGTCTGCGGCGGCGCGTGAGCGTTCGGCGAGGGATCCCCTCATCCGACAGGCGGGTTCGTCCTGCCGGACTGTGCGAGGAGGCGCCGGAGCCAGCGGGTACGGGCCTCACGTGCGTCCCGGCTGAGGGCCGCCTGCGGGGCGATACCGTCGAAGCCGTGGTACGCGCCGGGCCATACGTGCAGTTCGGCTCGGCCGCCGGCCTGCCAGATCGCGTTCGCGTAGGCCACGTCCTCGTCCCGGAACATCTCGGCCGACCCCACCTCGATGTAGGCCGGGGGAAGTCCCGAGAGGTCCGTGGCGCGCGAGGGGGCCGCGTAGGGCGGCAGGTCCGCGGCACCGTAGCGGTCGCCCAGCAGCGCCTTCCACGCGGTCGCGTGGGAGACCCGGTCCCACATACCGAGGCCCGACATCTGGTGGGTGGAGAAGGTGCTGTCGCGGTCGTCGAGCATCGGGCACAGCAGCAGTTGCCCCAGTGGCTCCGGGCCGCCGCGGTCACGGTTCAGCAGGGCGAGGGCCGCGGCGAGACCGCCGCCGGCGCTCTTCCCCCCGATGATGATGCGGTCCGCGTCGATGCCGAGTTCGGCTGCGTGCCCGGCCGCCCAGACGAGTCCGGCGTAGCAGTCCTCCAGCGGTCCCGGGTACTGCGTCCGCGGCGCCAGCCGGTACTCGACCGAGATGACGGCCAGTTCCAGCGGGAGGGCCCACTCGCGGAGGATCCGCGGAAGCACGGACCATGCGTTACCCATGATCATTGCGCCCCCGTGCATGTAGTACAGCAAGGGAAGCGGTCCGGCGGCCCCGGCCGGTCGTGCGCTCACGAGCGTGACGTCCGGTCCGTCCGGCGGCCCCGGCACACGGAGCTCCGTCACCTCGAACCGGCCGTCGGCGCGCAGATCCTCGGCCGTCGGCCTGGGCCGGGACGCGGCGTCCCGCTCCCGACGGGCCTCAAGGTTGTCCGGGGTGATCGGCTCCCTCGGCTCCTTGGTCAAGGCCTGCAGTACGACGTTGAGTTCGGGATCGAAAGGGGGTGCCGCCTCCGGTATCGGGACGCGGTCGGAAGCCGACGGCACTCGGTCGTCACTCATGCCCCATCCTCCGGCCGGACGACGAGATGCCGTGCGGTGCGCCGCCGGCATCCGCGCTGGAACTCCTCGGCTGCACACGCGTGCGCCCGGGAAACACTCGCCTGAGACCCATGCGGCGTAGCCAATCACACCGCCGGACCGATCACATCGCCGGACCGATCACACGCTGGGCAGCCCTGTTGCCCGGGCGGCCACCGCCGGTCAGGGCGCCGGTTCGAGGCCCCAGGCGACGGCCCGGCCCGCGGCGGCCACGCGGTTGGGGACGTCGAGTTTGGCGAGGATGTGCTCGATGTGGGTGGCAACGGTGCGCGGGCTGACGTACAGGCGGTCGGCGATCTCCCGGTTGGTCCGTCCCTGGGTGAGTTCGGCCAGCACTTCGAGCTCGCGCGGGGAGAGCGCCGCGGGGCGGGTGACCGTACGGCACACGACGACCGTGCCGTCTCCCCGGCGGGTCAGGTGGAGTTCGAGCATCCGCTGCCGGTACGGCACCAGCACCGTGGCCGGCAGCGTCCGCCGTGCGGCCGTGCGCCGCAGCAGGGCCACGAGCGGGGAGCCGGCCTCGGTGAGGCCGGGGAGCGGCTCCCCGCTCACGGTCACCGGCGCTGCGCCCTCGCCGCCCTTGGCGTCCTTGGCGTCCTCGCCGTCCTCGGCATCCGGCAGGAGTACGGCGCAAGCGTGACCGGCGCCGCCGGGCCCCGTGGAGCGGTGCCCGGCGAGCGGGTCGGCGACCGCCGCGAGGCACTCGCCCAGGAGGGTCATCACGGCGCGGACGGCCGGCTGGTCGCACCGTGCCCGCGTCGTGCTGAGGTTGAGGATGCCCACGTACCGGCCGTCGGCGGAGAACAGGCACTGGGCCACGCCGTCCTGGACGCCGAGGGGTTCGAGGACCTCCTGGAACCCGGTGGAGGCCCCCCGAACCGGAGCGGGCACGTCGTGCCACCAGCTCGTGGTGCCCGGCGCGTGCCGGATGAGCGCGAAGGCCGGATCGTCGTGCAGCCGGGTCTCGATGTAGCGGGTGGTGCCCGCCGGGTAGCTGCCGGCCAGCGTGACGTGGCGGCGCAGCATCGGGTCCCACCGGGACAGCGACGCGTGGTCGTGGTCGATCACCGCGGACAGCGCCGTCAGGACGGCGTCGGCGTCGCCCTTCCCCCGCACGGCGTGGCGCGCGGCCTCGCGCACGTCCAGGGCGGCGCTCAGGACGTCCGTGGTGCTCGGCTGCGCTGCTGCTGTCATGGGCGTCGGCTCGGCTTCCATCCGCTCAGAATGATCATCCGGTGTGCGGGCGTCAAACGGTGAGCTCGTCGTGCACGGCGACGCCGCCGACAGCGGTGAACACGACCGGCATGGCGGGGATGTCGCGTGGGTCGGCGGTCAGCAGGTCACCCGCGAGTACGCACAGGTCGGCGACCTTGCCGACCTCCAGCGTGCCCTTCCAGTCCTCGGCGAAGTCCTGCCAGGCCGCGTCGGAGGTGTAGGTGCGAAGGGCCTCGGCGAGCCGGATGCGCTGGCCGGGTCCGCTGACGCGGCCGCTGGCCCTGGACTCGCGCAGCATCATCGTGGAGACGCCCTGCCGCCAGTCGGGCAGGGTGACAGGGGCGTCGGAGCCGCTGGTGACGGTCACGCCGGCGTCGATCGCGTCCCGGTAGGGCCATTCGTACGCCGCCCGCTGCGGGCCGACGAACTCCTCTTCGAGGTCGGCGACGGTCCATTTGACGGTGGGGTTCATGTTGACGCCGAAGCCGTGCTGCGCCAGCGTCCGCATGCTGCGGGCGGTGAGGAAGTCGCCGTGGATGACGTAATGCCTGGTGTCGGCCCGGGGATGGGCGGCGGCGGCCGCGGCGAAGGCGTCGACGACGGTGTCGATGGCCCGGTCACCGGTGACGTGGACACCGGCCCGGTACCCGGCGGCGTGGGTGTACCGGATCATCTCGGTGATCTGGGCGATGCGCTCCTCGTCGGTCTCCCCGCCGACGCACAACGAGCCGCAGCCGCCGCCGACGTACGGCTCGTGCATCCAGGCCGTCTTGTTGACCGGGATGCCGTCGGCGAACAGCTTGACGCCGAGGACGGCGAGGCGGCGGGGGTCGGTGGACGGGGGCTCGTCCATGGCCGCCAGGGTCCGTACGAACTCCTCGGCCGTGCCGGCCATCCCGGCCGGCAGCAGCAGGACGCCGACCCGCGCGGTCAGTTCGCCGTCGGCGAGGAGGCGGCGGTAGACGTCGAGGGTGCTGTGAGCCATGGCGCCGCGCATCAGGGCGTCGCCGCCCGGGCCGAGGCCGGGCTCGGTGTAGCTGGTGATGCCGAGCCGGGCCAGGGTGCGCAAGGTGGCGCGGATCGCGTCGGCGCGCACCTCCGGGGACAGGGCGGGCAGCGCCCGGTGGACGAGGTCCTGGGCGCCTTCCTGGAGGAGACCGGTGGGCTCGCCCGCCGCGTCGGTGACGATGACCCCTCCGGGCGGGACGGGGGTGTTCCGGTCCACCCCGGCCCGTGCGAGCGCCGCGGAGTTGACCCAGGTGGCGTGGCCCGTGGTGGAGTACAGCAGGACGGGGTGGTCCGGGCTGACGGCGTCCAGATCGTGCCGGGCGGGCAGCCGGGAGGGGTCGGCGGCACACTCGGCGAGGTAGCCCGCGTCCCACCCGTATCCGCTGATCCACTGCCCCGCGGGGGTCGTCGCGGCCGCCCTCCGCACGGCCTCGGCCACATCGGCCAGCGACTGCACGGCGGGGTGGGAGACGTCGAGGGACAGCGGCGGCATGGTCAGCCCGAGGGAGCAGCCGTGCAGGTGCGCGTCGTTGATGCCGGGGAGGAGCGTTCCGCCGCCGAGGTCGACGACCCGGGTGGCGGGGCCGGCGTGCGCCATGACCTCGTCCCGGTCGCCGACCGCGCTGACGAGGCCATCGGTGACCGCCAGGGCGGAGGCGACGGTGAAGCGGGAGTCGACGGTGAGGACCGAACCGTTGACGAAGACGAGATCTGCCGGGGTGCTGCCGGGCACAACGATGTCCTATCTGCCGGGGCTGGTGAAGGGGCTCCCGCGGAACCGCCGGGGAAGCGGAATCGGCGGGGAGCTGACAGCACTGTGCATCCGGGCGGCGTGCGCGCACATCGGTCGTCCAACCGATGCCCGGGACGCTCGGGCGGCCGCCGAGGACCCGTGCTCCCCGGCCGGACGGCTTGCAGGTCCGTGCGTCATGAGTAGAAGAACTCATGACGCCCGCCGAGATGCGGGAGACGATCGGCGAATGACGATATCGAGAAGGAGAACGCCGGCGGTCCGGCTCGGGGTGCTGCCGGCGGTGATGCTGGCCGTGCTGGCGGCGGGGTGCGGAACACAGCGGTCAGGGGACACCGCCGACGCGGACCGGCGTTCGCCGCCGACGCCGACGCGCGCTGCGACGGGGGCGTCAACGCCGAATTCGCCGGTGGATCTCCCGTGCCCCGGTGAGAGCCCCGCGTCGGCACCGCCGATGACCGCGCCGCCCTCGGGCCCGGCCGCGCCGCCCACCGACCACTACGCCGAGAACCACGGCTTCAGGGTTCCCCTCCCGCTGCGGGGGCAGAGCCGCTGCGACGGGCTCGCGGCCGTCCGGCGCATCAAGGACGCGCTCGAACCGCTGCGCAAACGCGGAGACTTCGCTCCCGAGGACACCCGCAACGCGCTCACCCGCCTCGGCTACTCCGCCGGGAAGGTGCAGGCGCACCGGAACGGACCCACCGGGGTCGGCTTCCTCATCGACACCGGCGGCTCTCCTCTGTGCGTGGAGGGCACGATGGACCGCGCCTCCGTCGAAGCGGATGCCTTCGGGGGCTATCCCGACCACTCCGGCTGCGACGTCCCCTCCGGCGGCCACTGACCGCAGCCGTCGCACCCACCGGGGCCGGTTCGGCCACCGGGCCCGGGTAGACCACCTGGCCCGGGTGGGCCGCTGAGCCCGCGCAGGCCACCGGCGGGCGACGTCGCCTCGCCCGTCGGTCAAAATGGACCAATGGCACACCCGTTCTACACCGATCACCAGGCCGGTCTCATCCAGCAGTACGTGACCACGCCGGAGGAAGCACCCCTCAGGTACCTCGACCTGTTGCACGGCAACTTCATCCGCATGCCGCAGCCGGAACAGCAGGCCTTCTTCGCCTCCCTCGCCGAGGACGCCCGGGCGATCGCCGACGACGATCTACGGGCGCTGATGGGCACCGGGTGGCGCGGACGTCTGGTGGCCGGATGGCTGATCGGCATCGGCGGACGGACTCAGCACCGGCAGCTCCTGGGCGAACTGCTGCTCGAAAGTCGCATGCCCTTCGCAGGCCAGGGCTACTGCTTCGCCCTGGCCCGCTTCGCCACGCCCGCGGACGCCGCGCTCCTGATGACCTACCTCGACCGCTGGCTCCGGCGCCCCGACAGCCGCTACGACCAGGAGTGGGCCCTCGGGGCGCTGCAGCACGTCGATGCGTGCAACGGTGCCTCCCATGCCCAGCAGTTCCTCGCGCCACAGGGGCTGTGGGACCGGTGGGCCGGCGTGGACGACCCGGATCTGTGCGACCAGCGCGTGCAGGGCTTCCATGCGCGGTTCCAGTCGGCCGCCGGCCACCTGTGGCCGGCGCAGGGCGCAAGTGCTGCGAATCGTGCGGGTCGTGCGGGTCGTGCAAGCAGTGCGAACGGTGTGAGCGGTAGGACTGCCGCCGAGCGGCTCACAGGACGCTGACCGCGGCTCCGTGACCGGTGCGGCTCCTGCCGTCCCACGCCTGTCCCTCCCTGCGGGCGCCTGTGCGTGGCATGCATCGACGAAGGGCCGGCTGCGGAGCACCAAGTTCTTCCCGATCGCCGTTGCACATCCGGCGGTCGGCAGACGCCTTACGTAGCAGAGGAGCCACTGACGCTCCTCCGGGGCGTGGGGGGAGCCCCTTGGAACGTTTGAAGGGGTTTGCCGATCGTGATGCCAGATCATCTCGCGGACGGCCTGCGGGTCGTGCTGCTCGTACGGGACTTCGGCCGGGACGCCTCGCCGGCGCCCGGCCACGCTCTGCTCCGGCGGGGAGGGCAGGGGTGACTCGTACGCACCGTCCTCACCGACGCCCGGTCGCCGTGCTGCAGCCACGCCTTCCGGCGGATTTCAGGGCCTTCCACGAGCTCTACCGCAGCCGCTACGTGTACTGGGCGCAGCTGTACCTCTCCAGCTGGGCCGATGCGGAGGAGGCTGTCGACATCGCTTTCGAGCAGCTGTACTTCAACTGGTCGAAGGTGTTATCCAAGGCCAATCCGCGAGCCTACGCATGGCGGGTCGTACGGCACCGGACCATCGACCTGGCCCGGGCCCGCGGTCGCCGGGCCGTGGCCGTCGACACCGCCGCCTTCGAGACCACCAGGCTGGAGCAGGCCTGCGATCCGATCGGCGAGCTGGAGATCAGCCTGGAGATCTACCAGGCGGTCCAGGACCTGCCCGAGCGGCAGCACGACGTGTTCATCCTGCACCACGTGCTGGGGTACACCGCCCGCGAGACCGCCGACGTCCTGGGCATCACCGAGGGCGGTGTCCGCTCCACCGCCCGCTACGCCCGTCACCGCCTCAACAAGGCCCTGGGGGCGGACCGCAGCTACGGCGGAAGAGACGACCGGGCCGAGGGAGGCCGAGGATGACCGAGCCCATCGACCGCCTGCTGGAGCACGCCCGCATCCACCGCCCGCCCTACTCCCGCACCCGGGAGGCCGAAGAGCGCCTGACCGCACGGATCGCCGCCCGCACGTGGCAGGGGGCCCTGCGCGTCGACGACGCCCTGCAGCCCGCCTCCGTCCGCCCCGCGGCCGAACGCGCGGCCGTGCGCCGCTCCCTGCCCCGGCGGATCTTCCGGGAACACCTGCGGGCCTTGTGCGAGACCACCGCCACCCACGATCTGCACCGGCTGCGCGACTTCCTCGTCAGCCGGGTCCCCGAGCCGGACGGCGCACTGGTCCTGGGCTGCGTCCTGCACCTCGCCGGCCGGGAGTACGGTGCCCGGTTCTGGTGGCAGTTCGCGGCGGGCGCGGGCGAGCTCTCCGCCGCGCTGTGCCTCTACCTCCACCACATGGCCCTGGGCGAGACCGACGAGGCCGATCTGTGGCACGAGCAGGCCGACCTGGGCAACGGCCTTCCCTGCGCTCCCGGGCAGGACAGCCTCCGCGACCTGCGCGCGGTCCTGCGCTACACGATGGTCCAGCGCGGATACGTCACCCACGCGCCCTCACCGGCCGTCACCGCCGTCATCGCCTACATCCCCGAGGCCCTCGACGACGCCGACGACGCCGACGTCGAGCTCCCTCTGCCCGGCCCCGATTTCGCCGAACGGATCGAAGAGCTCACTGCCGGCGTTTGACGAATCCGCTTGAGCGCTTCCCCGCTGCCGGGTCTCCGGGCCCGGCAGCGGCGCGGCAGGCAGAGGCAGCCGGCCGCGCTCACAGGGGCCGGCACCGTCAGACCATCCGCCTCTCCAGCCAAGCCACGTCCCAGAAGGTGCCGAACTTGCGGCCCACCTGTTCGAGCACGCCCGCCGGGCGGAAGCCGAAGCGTTCATGAAGCCGCATCGAGGCTGCGTTCGGCTGCGTGATGCCGGCGTACGCGCGGTGGACGTCCTCGCCCGCCAGCACTTCGAAGAGCGTGCGGTACAGCAGGCCTCCGAGGCCGCGTCCCGTGTGGCCGGGACCGAGGTAGATGCTGGTCTCGACCGAGGTCTCGTACGCGCGCTTGTCCCGGAAGGGGCTGCTGGTGGCGTAGCCCAGCACCCGGCCCGCCTCCTCCGCCATGAGCAGGCGGTGGCGGCCGGTGGCGGGGTGGGAGTCCAGCCAGGCGCGGCGCCCCTCGACGGTGACCGGCTCGATGTCGAAGGTGATCGGGGTGTGGACCACGTAGTGGTTGTAGATCGCGGTGAGCTCGGTGAGATCGCCGACCGTTCCCGGCCGGACGCATATGCCCGTCGTGACGTCCGTCGTGACGCCCGTGGTGGTCCCCGCCACGCTGTCGTGCATGGGTGCTCCCTTCGCTCCTGCCGGTTCCGGCCCGTCCCGGGCAGGTGCCCGGCGCCGGAACGTTACAAGGGGACTGTTACATGCATATTTCTCCCCGGCTCAGGTCACCGGCCGTGCGGCTCCGGACCGCGTTCCGCTCAGCGGTTGCCCGTGCGGATCGCGCCCGCGCTCGCCGCCACCACCATCACGACAGCGCCGCACTGCAGCAGCGAGAGCCCCTGGTCCAGGACCAGGTAGCCCGCCATCGCGGCCAGGGCCGGTGCCAGGCTCGTCAGCACCGCGAACGTCGCTGCGGGCAGCCGTCGCAGGGCGAGCGTTTCCAGGGCGTAGGGCACGCCCGAGCTCATCACCGCGATGGCCAGGCCCAGCCCCAGCACCTCCGGTTCCAGCAGTGTCCCGCCCGCGGCCCCGACGCCCAGCGGCAGGCTGACCAGGGCGGCGACGGTCATCGCGATCGCCAGGCCGTCCAGGCGCGGGAACCGCGTGCCCGCGCGGGCGTTGAGCACGATGTACGCCGCCCACATCGCCCCGGCGCCCAGCGCGAAGGCCACGCCCGCAGCGCCGAGTCGGCCGAAGTCGCCGCGGCCCAGCAGGAAAACCCCGGCCAGGGCGAGACCGGCCCACACCAGGCCTGCGGGGCGGCGCGAGGCGACGACCGACAGGAGCAGGGGCCCGAGCACTTCGAGGGTGACCGCCGCCCCCAGCGGGATGCGGTCGATCGCCTGGTAGAAGAGGATGTTCATGCCTCCGAGGGCCAGGCCGAACCCGACGGCCACCGACCAGTCGGCGCGCGAGTGGCCACGCAGCCGGGGCCTGGTGACGACCAGCAGCAGCAACGCGGCGAACGTCACCCGCAGCGCTACGGCGCCGAGCGCACCGGCCCGGGGGAACAGCAGGGCGGCGAAGGCCGACCCGAACTGGCCGGTCACCGCCCCGGCCAGCACCAGGCCGACGCCGCCGAGGCTGCCGCGCCCCGCGGCGTGACGAGCGACGAGGGGCGCGACCGCCGTCGCGGATGGGTTCTGCACCGTTGATGTCATGCCGTCCGATGTCATGCCGTCCACGCTAGGGAGTCGGCCACGCGGTGTGAAATGCCTAATCGCCTGCGGTTATGCTCCTGATGCATGACCATCGAGCTGCGGCACTTGCGTGCCTTCCGCGCCATTGCCGAGGCGGGCAACGTCACCCGCGCCGCCGCGCGCCTCCACCTCAGCCAGCCCGCGCTCTCCCGCACCCTGCGCCAGCTCGAGGACCACCTGGGGGTCCGCCTCGTCGACCGCTCCACGCACCACCTCGAACTGACCGCCGAAGGCCGTACCTTCCGCGACAAGGCGGCCGCCGCCCTCGCCGCCGTCGACATCGCCCTCGACCCCGGCCGGCCGCGCAGCTGGCCCCTGCGCCTCGGCCACACCTGGGCGGCGCTCGGCGACCACACGGTCCCTTTGCTGCGCCGCTGGGACGAGACGCACCCCGGCGTCCCCCTGGAACTGCTCCGCGTCGACGACCGCACGGCGGGGCTCACGCAGGGCAAGGTCGACGCGGCCCTGCTGCGCGGCAGTGGTGCCGCCGCTTCCGCTGGGCTCCGTACGGAGCTGCTGCTGTCGGAGGAGCGGGTGGTGGTCATGCCGTCGGACAGCCCGTTGGCGGCTCTCCCCCGGGTCACCCTGGCGGACCTCGCCGGCTGTCCGATCGCCCTCAACACCGTCTCCGGCACCACGACGATGGACCTGTGGCCGCCGTCAGCCCGCCCCGTCGCGGCCATTGAGGTGACCAATACGGACGAGTGGCTCATCGCGATCGCCGCGGGCCGCGCCGTGGGAGTCTCCACCTCGGCCACCCCGAGCAATCACATGCATCCGTCGCTGGTCTACCGCCCCCTCGCGGACGCTCCGGCCGTCCCCGTCGTCCTCGCCTGGCGCGAGGGCCCGGGACACCCGGCAGTCCCGGACCTGCTGGCACTCGCACACGAGGTCCTCGCGAACGGATAGGACGACGGCCGGGTCCGTCACCGCCGGCGCCCGTCGGAATAGACCACCAGCGTCTGTTCCGGCTGTTCGGCCAAGTGGAATGCGGAATATGCGAATTCCACCTCCCGGCCTCCCGGGCTCCGTAGCCGTTTGCGTCCGCCGCGACGGGCCTGTACGTCGTACTGCGGCCACCAGGCGCGTACTTCCGCGCTGCCCGCGTTCAGCTCGTCGATCAGCCGGGTGTACCGGGGGTCGCGCGGGTGGCGTCCGGCGAGCGTCCGCAGCCGGGCGAGCAGGCCGCGTGCCTCGGGCTCCCAGTCGACCAGAACGTCCCGGGCCGCAGGTTCGAAGAACACCCAGCGGGCGATGTTCACCGGCCGGTCCGTCACCGCGGTGAGGTTCCGGAACAGCTCGTCGGCCGCCTGGTTGTAGCTGAGCACGTCGTAGTTGCCGCTGATGATGTACGCCGGGTGCGGCTGGAGCAGGAGCGGAACGGCCGCCGCCTCCGCAGGGAGCGGCTCGGGCTCTTCGGTTTCGGTCACCGGCGCGTGACCGGCGAGTTGGAGGAGATGAGCACGCTCGTGCCGGTTGAGCTGCAGCGCCGAGGCGAGGGCGTCGAGCACCTGGTCCGAGGCCCGGATGTCCCGGCCCTGTTCGAGGTACGTGTACCAGGTGGCGCTGATCCCGGCGAGCACCGCGAGTTCTTCCCGGCGGAGCCCCGGGGTCCGGCGTCGCCCGGTGTGGGGCAGCCCGACCTCGTCAGGGGTGATCCGCTCTCTGCGGCTGCGCAGGAAGGCACCCAGCTCACGGCGTTGGTCCAGCGGTCTCTGCATGGTGGTGGCATCCCTGGTTCCAGAATAAACACGCTCTGTATACCAGTTTGAATCCGCCGCAGACTAAGTACCGAGCGCGGGGGGGGGCGCAACCCTTGCCGATGACTTGTGAACGGCCATCCGGGCGCCGAACGGCCCTGGCGCGCAGAGGGGTTCCGGGCGATCGCCCGGAGCGCGATCCCGAAAGGAAAGGGAGGGGAAACCATCATGTCCGGAATCGACGGCAAGGTCGTGGCCATCACAGGAGCCGGCAGCGGCATCGGCGAGGCGACCGCACTCCTGCTCGCCGAACGAGGCGCGCGACTCGTCCTGGGCGCGCGCCGGTCCGAGCGCCTCGTGGATCTGGTGGCGCGGATAGAGAAGGCGGGCGGCACGGCCGTGCAGATCCGCACGGACGTGACCCGGCGGGACGACCTGCACGCTCTGGTCGCGCTCGCGGGCCGGAGGTTCGGCCGGCTCGACGTGCTGGTCAGCAACGCCGGGGCCGGTACGATCTCGCCCCTCGACGATCTACGCGTCGACGAGTGGGACCGGATGGTCGACGTCAACGTCAAAGGCGTCCTTCACGGGATCGGGGCCGCGCTGCCCGTCTTCCGGGCACAGGGCACCGGTCACTTCATCACCACCGCCTCGACGGCCGCGTTCCGTATCATGCCGGCCATGGCGGTCTACGCCGGTACGAAGTTCGCGGTCCGCGCCATCTGCGAAGGACTGCGCCAGGAAGCCGGTGACTCCCTGCGGGTGACCACCGTCTCACCCGGTGCAGTCGCGACCGACTTCGCCGAAGCGTCGACGAATCAGCAAGTCAGGGCGCGGATCACGGAGATGCGGGACCGGATCGCGATCCCGCCCGAGGCGATCGCCCGGGCCGTCGCGTTCGCGATCGAGCAGCCGCCGGCCGTCGACGTGAACGAGATCGTCGTCCGGCCCACCGCCCAGAACTGACTCCGGGTCGCACCGGATGCGGTGCCGGCGGCCGCGTCGCCGGCATCCGGAAGGGCTGTGGCGTCAGCGGGCGCCGTGGATGCAGAAGGGCTGGCCGGAGGGGTCCAGGAGGACGGTCCAGTGCTTGCCTCCGGGCTGGTGGCCGGGCTTGGTGGCGCCCATCTCCAGCAGCTGCTCCTCGGCTGCCCGGACGTCGTCGAACACGAGGTCCATATGGAAGGGCAGCTCCTGCTCCGGCCATTCGGGCGCGGTGTACGAGGGGGAGGTGTAGAAGAGGTACATCGTCCCGTTCACACGGAAGGCGAAGGCGACCTCTTCGCCCTCCTCGTTGGGGAAGGCCTGCGTCACCTTCGTGCCCAGGGCGGTGGCGTAGAACTCGGCGAGCTTCCTGCCGTCGCGGGCCCACATCGCCTGGCACATGATCGTGCCGGACAGGGGCGTGGTGGGGGCGTGGGTGTTGTTGCCGGTCATGTGAGTGTTTCCTTTCGCAGCGTCAGCGGACGACTTTGATGCCGAAGTGGGTGCCGAAGCCCAGGGCGAAACCGATGGCGGAGTGCATGTGGGCGTACATCTCCATGCCGCGGGCGGCGACGAGGGGGCCGAGGTCGAGGATGTCGCTCCAGCCGTAGGCGGTGAGCAGGTCGGTGACGGTCTGCTTGGCGCCGGCGTCCTCGCCGGCGATGAACATGGTGTGCTCACCGCCCCCGACGGCCTTCGGGTCGACGACGGTGGCCTGCTCCTGGGTGACGAAGGCCTTGACGACCTTCGTGTCCGGCAGTGCACGCTGGATCTGCTCGCCGAGGCTGTCGCTGTCGCACGGGTCGAGGGTGGGCATCACGCCCCAGGGGGTGGGCCAGGGGTGCTCGACCTCGGGGTTGTAGACGAACGGCACCGCGTAGTCGACGAGCGTCTTGCCCGCCAGCTGCCCGGCGGCGGCCGACAGGGCGGCCACCGCGTTGTGACCGTCGATGCCGTTGATGACCAGCTCCGCCCGGTCGGCGGCATCGGCGAAGGTGTGCAGCTGGATGCCCGGGTGCCCGGCGAGCCAGGCCCCGAACGGCGGCGTGCCCATCATGTCGGGCTCGCTGCGCGCGAGGGTGGCCTTCGGATCGCGGGTGCCGACGTGGACCTCGTGTCCGAGCTCGGCGAGCTTGGCGATGTGGGCGCGGGCGCCGCCACCGGTACCGAGAACAGCGATTTTCATGGAAACCTCCCGTTTTGTTCGTTCGGATGTATCCACAGTAGGAGGACTTCAGGACAGCCTGTGTCCTTTGACTCGGGCAGGGTGGGGTTCATGACGAGCGACATGACCGCCCGCACCCTGCGGCTGCTGTCCCTGCTGCAGACCCGGCGCGAATGGTCCGGCGCCGACCTCGCCGACCGCCTGGGCGTCACCGTGCGCACGCTCCGCCGCGACATCGACCGCCTGCGCGACCTGGGCTACCCGGTCGACAGCTCCCGCGGCCACACCGGCGGCTACCGCCTGTCCTCCGGCACCGGCCTGCCGCCCCTCCTCCTCGATGACGCCGAAGCCGTCGCCGTCACGGTGGCCCTGCGCACCGCCGCAGGTGGTCTGGCCGGCATCGAGGAGAGCGCGCTGCGGGCCCTGGCCAAGCTGGAGCAGGTGCTGCCCCGCCGCCTGCGCGGCCAGGTCGCCGCCCTGCAGACCTCCCTGGCCGGCATCACGTGGGAGCCCCGCGGGCCGCGGGCCGACCCGGCGCTCCTGGCCGCCCTGGCCGTCGCCTGCCGCGACCACGAGATCATCACCTTCGGCTACGCCGACCGCCACGGCACGACGACCTCGCGCCGGGCCGAGCCCTGTCACCTGGTCGACTCCGGAGGCCTGTGGTACCTCCTCGCCCACGACACCGGCAGGGAGGACTGGCGCATCTTCCGCCTCGACCGCATCACCGACCCCACGCCCACCGGCCGACGGGTTCCACCGCGCGAGATCCCCGGCGGCGACCCCGCCGCCTTCGTCGCCGGCCGGCTGTCGGCTGCCCCGACCCGCTACCGCGCCGTCGCCACCGTCCACGCCCCCGCCGACCGCGTCCGGGCCCGCACCCGGTACCTGGCCACCCGTATCCGGCCCGTCGACGGGACGTCCTGCCGGGTCGACGCCTCCGACGACAGCCTCACCCGCATCGCCCAGACCCTCGCCGGCCTCGGCGCCGACTACACCCTCGACGCCGATCCGGCCGTCCTCGACCACCTTCGCGAAACCGCACGCCGCATCCTGCGCGCCACGGACTGATCCCGTCCGCCCTGGCTCCGCCTGCTTCCTCCCTGGTTCCTCCCTGGTTACGAAGAGCGTTCGCCGGGGTCGATGCCGAGGCCGGAGAGGAAGGCCGCTGCCGCCGGGGACGGGCCGAGGGTGTTCCAGACCAGGAGTTCCTCGCGGGTGGGGGCGTTGCGGACGCGGAGGACGTGCAGACCGCGCAATTCACCGGCGACGGCCTCCGGGACCATGCCGACGCCGAGGTTGGCCCGGACGAGTTTGGCGAGGGATTCGACGGAGGTGATCTCGAAGGGGGACTCGGCGGTGAGGCCCGCGGCCTCGAAGGCGGCGTCGCGCTGGCGCCGGGCCGCCGAGCCCGCGGGGAAGTCGACGAACGATTCCTCGGACAGCCGCTGCAGGTCCGTACGCTCCTGGCCGGCGAGCGGGTGTTCCGGTGCCACGACGGCGACCAGTTCGCCGTGGGCCATCTTCCTGACGCGGACGCCCTTGGGCCGCGTGCCCGGGACCAGGCCGATGAAGGCCACGTCGAGCGCCCCTTCCCGGACGCCGTCGATCAGTTCCTCGCTCATGCCCATCCGCAGGCTGATGCGCACTTCGGGATAGCCGGCCCGGAACCGTCCCAGGACGTCGGCGAGGTCGACGGCGGCGACCGTCGAGATGGCGCCGACCGCCAGGCGGCCGCGGACGACGCCCGTCGCCGCCTCGACCTCGGCGCGAGCGCGGTCGGCCGCCTCCACCGCCTGCCGGGCCGCGGGGAGGAAGGCCGCACCGGCCGTGGTGAGGCGCACGCTGCGGCTGGTGCGGTCGAACAGGCGGGTCCCGAGATCCTTCTCCAAGCGGGCGATCTGGTGGCTGAGCGCCGACTGCACCACGTGACAGCGCTCCGCGGCACGGGTGAAGCCGCCCGTCTCGGCAACCGCGATGACGTAGCGCATCTGCTGGAGCTCCATCCATCCATCGTAAATCGAGATGGTTTGAATGAAAACAATGTGTTGGACTCATTGATCGTCGGCGGCGGACACTCTTTACATGCCACCTGCACGAATAAATGAGACGCCGACCGGCCGGGACGGCCTGAGCCGCGGGACGCTGCTGCTGATGGCCGTGGCCTGCGGCCTGTCCGTCGCGGGCAACTACTTCGCCCAGCCCCTGCTGGAGGTCATCGGCCGCGATCTGCACATGAGCGCAGGGATCCTCGCGCTGGTGGTCACGGTCGGGCAGGTCGGCTACGCGCTCGGGCTGATCCTCCTCGTCCCGCTCGGCGACCTCGCCGAACGCCGCGGCCTGGCCACGGGCCTGTGCGCCGCGACCGCCGTCTTCCTCGTCGTGACGGCCACGGCACCCGGCCCCGCCGTCCTGCTCACCGGCATCGCCCTGACCGGTCTGACCTCGGTCGCCGCCCAGGTGGTCGTCCCCTACGCGGCGACGCTGGCCTCCCCCGAGCGGCGCGGAAGCACCGTCGGCACCGTGATGACCGGCCTGCTGCTGGGCATCCTCCTCGCCCGCACCGCAGCGGGCCTCCTGTCCGAGCTGGGCGGCTGGCGCACGGTCTACTGGGCCAACGCCGTGCTCATGGCCGTCATGGCCGTCCTGCTGCACCGCGCGCTCCCCCGGCTGCGCACCCCCGCCGGACTGTCGTACCCCAGGCTGCTCGGATCCACCTTCGCGCTGTTCGCGCACGAGCCGGTGCTGCGGCGCCGCGCCCTGATGGGCGGGCTGTCGTTCGCCGCCTTCAGCGTGCTGTGGACCGCCATGACCTTCCTGCTCTCCGGCCCTTCCTACGGCTGGTCCGCATCCGCGATCGGGCTGCTCGGCCTCGTCGGCGCCGCCGGCTCCCTCTCCGCCTCGGTGACCGGGCGGCTGGCCGACCGCGGCCTGGTCCACCGCGTCACCGGCACCGGGGCCGTCCTCCTGCTCGCCTCCTGGGGACTGCTCGCACTCGGCGGCTCCGGGGGCGTCTGGTCCCTGACCGCCCTGCTCGCCGGGGTGATCGTGCTGGACGCCGCCGTCCAGGGCGTGCACATCAGCAACCAGAACCTGGTCTACTCCCTGCGCCCCGAGGCCCGTAACCGGCTCAACTCCGCCTACATGACCTCCTACTTCGTCGGCGGCGCCATGGGCTCGGCGCTCACCTCGGCCGTGTGGAGCGCTTCCCGCTGGCCCGGCGTGTGCGTCCTGGGCGCAGCGATCTCGGCGGCCCTGGTCCTGGTCTGGCTGACGGAACCCC
Source organism: Streptomyces sp. KLMMK (assembly GCF_036961605.1). Lineage (NCBI taxonomy): Bacteria > Bacillati > Actinomycetota > Actinomycetes > Kitasatosporales > Streptomycetaceae > Streptomyces > Streptomyces sp. KLMMK. Next base: position 83 of record NZ_JBAMDC010000003.1, on the reverse strand, counting down.
GCACGGCGGGGCAGCAGGCGCGCCCCACCCGCGCCGTGGCCCGGTCCGGCGACCCGGCAGCCCGGCCCGAGCCGACCGCGGCG
>NZ_JBAMDC010000299.1:0-8036 GCF_036961605.1 Streptomyces sp. KLMMK | reverse complement strand
ACGCGGTGGCCGGGCACATCCCGGGCGCGGTCTCGGCGCCGACGACGGAGAACGTGGCGGCGGACGGGCGGCTGCGGCCCGCGGCCGAACTGGCCGCCCGCTTCGGCGCCCTGGGCGCGGTGGACGGCGCCGAGGTGGGCGTCTACTGCGGCTCCGGCGTCTCCGCCGCGCACCAGCTCCTCGCGCTGGCTGTCGCGGGCGTCCCGGCGGCCCTGTACGTGGGTTCGTGGAGCGAGTGGTCCTCGGACCCCTCGCGCCCGGTGGCCACGGGCCCGCAGCCGGGCTGAGATCGCAGACAGGTCTGCGGGGCGGCCCTGCGGGCGGCTCACCGGCCGGCCTGTGGAGCGGGCCGCGGACCGGCCTGCCGAGCGGGTCGCCCCCCGGGGCAGGCAGGCCCGGCGGTGCCGGGCCGGCCGCATACGGGGTGGAGGGATCCTGTCCGGGGTGGGACGGCATCGCCGCAGAGCATCGTCGTGGCCGGGCGCCGCGGCGGCGGGCGCAGATGACCGCGTGCTCCCATCGGGCCCGCCCTCCACGGGCGTCCCGGCGGGTCGTCCGCCGCCCGGTCGCCGGACCGGGGGCTGCCCGGTGCGCGCTGCCGTCGCCGCCCCCGGCCGGAGCCGGGGGACTGACGGATGGTCACTGGCGTAGCGGTTACTCCTGTTTCTTGCGGCGGGTGCCGAAGACGATCTCGTCCCAGCTGGGGACCGCCGCCCGGCGGCCGGGCCGGACCCCGTCGGCCTCGGCCTGACGGTCCGTCGTGCCGACCAGCCGGTCGCGGTGGCCGGCCACGGACCGCGGCATGAGGACGTCCGCGTACGCGGCGCCCGCGCTCGCGGCCGGCGCCGGGGGCTCGACCGCCTCCGGCTCGTCGGACGGCTCGTCACTCGCCGGTGCGGCCGAGGGCGTTTCGGGGACGACCATGTCGCCGCGGAAGCTGGGGACCGCTTCGAGCAGGCTCGTCAGCGAATCCCGCTCCTTGGCGGGCGGTTCCTCGGAGGGCGCGGCGTCCGCCTCGGACGAGGACGGGCCGGAGGACGCGCCCTGCTGCCGGTCCAGCGACCGGTCGAGGGGCCTGTCGCGCGGCAGACGGGCGATCCGGGGCACGAAGGGGAAGCTCGGCTCGGGCGTGTCGTCGGCCTCGCCGATGAGCGCGCGGGCCTCGTCGTCCATCGCTTGAACGATCCGCCTGGGCGGGTCGTACGACCAGCTCGCCGCACGGGGCTCACCTGCCGCCCGGTAGACGAGCAGGACCTCCCACGTGCCGTCGTCCCGGCGCCAGGAGTCCCACTGCGCGGTGTCCTTCTCGGCCCCGCGCAGTATGAGCCGCTCGGCCACGGCCTCGCCGAGGAGCGGGCCGGTGTTCTCGCCGGGGCGGCGCACCGCCGTCTTGCGGGCGCGCTCGGCCATGAACGCGCGCTCGGCCAGGACCGGGCCCTCGAACCGGCGCACCCGCTCGACGGGGATGCCCGCGAGCTGCGCCACTTCCTCCGCGGAGGCTCCCGCACGTATGCGCGCCTGGATGTCGCGGGGGCGGAGATGGCTCTCCACCTCGATCTCGATCTGCCCCAGACGAGCACGGTCGTTGCGCACGGCGGCGCGCAGCCGTTCGTCGATGGGAAGGGTGTACTCCGTGCTGTCCGCAGCCTTGAGCACCAGCCGTGTGCCGTCGTTGGAGACGGCCACGACACGCAGTTCGGGCATGGGGACCTCCCGGGTGGTGCCTGCCGACGTCACGTGCGTCGCTGCTTCCGCTAGTCGAGTGTGGCCTGCCCGGGTGCAGCCTGCCACAACATTGCCGAGTTGACGGGGGTGAGAGCCGGTGGGGCCCCGCCCGTTGGGTCCAGGCAGCCGGACGGGACACCGGGGCCAGGGCTCGTCACAGTACTCCATTCGGGCCACTGGGGGTGGAATGGCGCGCCATCGAAGTTCACGCGGGAGAAGGGAGTTGATCGTACCTATCGCGCGCGAAGGCAGTCGTACGGGTGTCGAGGTTCACAGAATCGCCGGAATCGGAACTGTTCGTTACGCTCGAATGTCTCTTCTACCTGCAAGACGGACCCAAAGCTACACAGAGGCAGGAGATGGACGACAAAGGCGAAAGCGAGGCAAAACAGAAGAGCAAGCGTCTGGAGCTGAGCCTCGCGCAGGTCGCCGGCAGCGCCCTCGCGGCGGTGATCGCCGCACTGCTCGCGGGCAAGCTCGGGGTGTACGGCACGGTCATCGGCGCCGGCGTCGTCAGTGTCGTGGCCACGTCGGGCGGCACGGTCTTCCAGCACTTGTTCAAGCGGACCGGCGAACAGCTCCGCGAGGCGACCACGCAGGCGGCGAAGCCGAAACTGCGCCAGGTGCCCGTGCAGGACGCGGGCCGGGCCGTCAGCCGCGCCGCGGCCGCGGCGCAGGACCCCGCACGGCGCGCCGCGCAGGACGACGCGACCCGGATGCTGCCCCGGGCCGACGCCACGCAGATGCTCCCGGCGGCCGGCGACGAGGCGACGCGGCTGTTGCACACGGCGTCGCAGTCGCCGGAGCCCGGAGGCGCATACGCGGGCGCGCATCCTGGAGCGCGCGCCGATGAACACTCCTTTGCCTACACCGACACGTACACCCCGGCCACGACGCACGGCACCCGGGTGCGCGGCTGGAAGGGCCCGCTCATCGCCGCCGGCGCGGTCTTCGTCCTCGCGATGGGCACCGTCACCGCGGTCGAGCTGGTCAAGGGGTCGAGCGCGGACGGTGGTAAGGGGACCACGGTCAGCCAGATCCTCGACGGCGGGAAGTCGCAGAAGAAGCAGGACCCGGCGCCCGAGCGGTCCCCCGGCCCGGAGCGTTCGCACGACAGCGGCGAGGAGCGCGGCACCGGAGGCGACTCCGGCCCCTCGCCCGGCCCGGACGCCTCCCGGCAGGGCGGCGACACGGGCAAGCAGTCGCCGGACCCGTCGACGCCGCCGTCCTCCGGAGGCCCGACGCCCAGCACCAAGCCGGACCCGACGCCCGACCCCTCGACCTCCCAGGGCGGCGGCACGGGCGGGGACGACGGCAAGGGCGGCGGCACCGGAGGCAGCACGACCGGCCAGGGCGGCACGGGTGGGGGGACGACCCCCAAGCCGCCGGCGGAGGGGCAGAACGCGGCCGCCGGCGCGGGTACGCCTGCGGCGGGCACGGCTGTCTCCTAGGGCGGCCCCCTGCGTCGTGGGCCGGCTGCCGGCTGGTTGTGGCCGGTCGCGCAGTTCCCCGCGCCCCTTTTCGGGCGGGGCGTGGCGGTGAGGGTCCCCGTGGTGTGCCGGGGCGTTCCATGGGCGCGTTGTCCGGCTGCCGGTCGGTTGTGGCCGGTCGCGCAGTTCCCCGCGCCCCTTACGGGGCGCGCCGGTGCCCCGTCGGCTCAGTCGCCCAGCACGCGCCGCAGGTAGTCGTTGCCGAACACGCGCTGCGGGTCCAGCCGGTCCCGCAGCGCGGTGAAGGCGGCGAAGCGCGGATAGGCCGCCGCGAGGTGCCCGGCGTCGCGGCTGTGGAGCTTCCCCCAGTGCGGCCGCCCGCCGTGCGCCGTCATGATCTGCTCGGCGGCCCGGAAGTAGGCGCGGTAAGGGGCGCCCCGGTACATGTGCACGGCGAGGTAGGCGGTGTCCCGGGCGTGGGCCGTGGACAGCGGTATGTCGTCGGCCGGAGCCGTGCGGACCTCGACGGGGAAGGCCACGCGCAGCCGCGAGCGCTCGATCGCGGCCCGCAGCGCGCGCAGCGCCGGTATCGCGGCCTCCCGCGGCAGCGCGTACTCCATCTCCAGGAAGCGGACCCGGCGGGGGCTGGTGAAGACGCGGTACGGCACGTCCGTGTAGGTGCGGGCCGACAGCGCGCGGCCGGCGAGCTGTGCCATGCCGGGAACGGCGGCGGGCACGGCGCGGCCCACGGCGCACAGGGCGCCGAAGAGGCCGTTCGACAGCAGCTCGTCCTCGAACCAGGCGGCGACCCGGCCGGGCGGGTCCGCGGGACCGGCGCTGCGGTTGTTGCGCTTGGTGACGCAGTTGCCGGTGTGCGGGAACCAGTAGAACTCGAAGTGCTCGTTCTCGGCGACCAGCTGCTCGAACTCGCCGGTGACCCGGTCGAGGGGCATCGGCTCCTCGCGCGCCCGGAGCAGGAACTCCGGCTCCACCGCGAAGGTGACGGCGGTGATCACGCCCAGCGCGCCCAGCCCCAGCCGGGCGCCGGCGAAGACCTCCGGGTTCTCGTCCGCGGAGCAGGTCAGCACCGAGCCGTCCGCGGTGACCAGCTCCAGGGCCCGGACCTGGGCCGAGAGCGAGGCCGAGTCGCGGCCCGTGCCGTGGGTGCCGGTGCTGACCGCCCCCGAGACGGTCTGTTCCATGATGTCGCCCATGTTGGCCAGCGACAGGCCGTGCGCGGACAGCGTCGCGTTCAGGTGCCGGAGCGTGGTGCCGGCCCCCACGGTCACGGTGCCCGCCGCGCGGTCGATCGCGTGCAGGCCCCCGAGCCGCTCCGGGCGTATGAGCAGGCCGTCGGTGGCGGCAGCGGCGGTGAAGGAGTGGCCGGTGCCGGCCGCCTTCACCCGCAGGCCGTCCGCCGCGGCCCGTACGACCGCTTCCGCGACCTCGGCCGCGGAGGCGGGGGCCACCGTCCGCATGGGGTGCGCGGTGACGTTGCCCGCCCAGTTGCGCCAGCGGGCCGGCCCGGCCGCCCTAGGCGACGATGCCCTTGCTGAGGTCGTCGTTCCGGTCGTCTCCGTCATGTGCGTCAGACCCTCCCCTTGGCTGCGGCACAGGTCCCCCCGGCCGCTGCGGCGCCGGCGTGCGGAGCCGGCGGTAGCCCAGGAACGCGACCGCCGCCGCGAGCGCCCCCGCCACGCCGGACACCGCGTACCCCGCGGCGGCGCCGTGGACGTCCACCACCCAGCCGGCGGCCGACGACCCCAGCGCCACGCCGACCGCGAGACCCGTGCTCGTCCAGGTCATGCCCTCGGTCAGCTGCGCGCGCGGTACGTGCTGCTCGACGAGGGCCATCGTCGTCACCATGGTCGGCGCGATCGACAGCCCCGAGACGAAGAGCGCCACGGCCAGGAACGGCAGGCCCCCGACCAGTTGGAGGGGGATCATACTCACGGCCATCGCACACACGCCCACGAGCCAGCGGCGGGCCATGTCCCCGCTCAGCCGCAGGAGTCCGAAAACGATCCCCGCCACGCACGAGCCCAGCGCGTACGCCGCGAGCACCAGGCTCGCCATGCTCTTGTGGCCCTCGGCCTCGGCGTAGGCGACGGTCACCACGTCGCACGTACCGAAGATCATGCCCGTGGCGACGAAGGTCGCCACCAGCACCTGCAGACCGGGGGAGCGCAGCGCGTGGCGGCCCCTGTGCTCCCCGCGCGGGTGCGGCTCCGGCTCGGTGGCGCGCTGGGCGGTCAGCCACAGGACGCCGATCGCGAGGAAGCCGGCGGCCAGCAGCGGGCCGGCCTCGGGGAACCAGCTGGTGGACAGCCCGATCGACAGGATGGGGCCGACGATGAAGCACACCTCGTCCAGGACGGACTCGAAGGCGTAGGCGGTGTGCAGCTGCCCGCTGCCCCCGTAGATCGCCGCCCAGCGGGCCCGCACCATGGATCCCACGCTCGGCACGCAGCCGCCGAACGCGGCGAAGACGAACAGCGTCCAGTCCGGCCAGCGCTGCTGCGCGCTCAGCAGCAGCCCCGCGACCGCGGCGAGGGCCACCAGCGTCGCCGGGCGCAGCACCCGGCGCTGCCCGTACTGGTCGACCAGCCGGGATATCTGCGGGCCGAGGACGGCGGCGGAGACGGCCCCGGCCGCGGCGACGGCGCCCGCGAGCCCGTAGCGGCCGGTGATCTGGGAGATCATCGTGACGATGCCGATGCTCAGCATCGACAGCGGCATCCGGCCGAGGAGACCGGCAGCCGCGAACCCCTTGGTGCCGGGAGCGGCGAAGATCTCGCGGTATGGACTGGGCAAGACGGCTCCCTAGGAGGTCGTTACGGGGGACGGGACGAGGGTGCCGTAAGGGACGTAGCTGGCCGATACAGCTTACTGGGGTACGTTTGTTCGGCGCACCGTCATTTCCCGGCAGTCCGTGCAGGGTGGCAGGATCGGACGCATGTCGGATCAGCCAGCGCACGCCCCCTACGACGCCCTGCTGTTGCTCTCCTTCGGCGGCCCCGAGGGCCCGGACGACGTCGTTCCCTTCCTGGAGAACGTCACGCGCGGGCGCGGCATCCCCCGCGAGCGCCTCAAAGAGGTCGGGCAGCACTACTTCCTCTTCGGCGGCGTCAGCCCGATCAATGACCAGAATCGTGCGCTGCTCGGCGCCCTGCGCAAGGAGTTCGCCGAGCACGGCCTCGACCTCCCGGTCTACTGGGGCAACCGCAACTGGGCGCCGTATCTGACCGACACCCTGCGCGAGATCGCGGCCGACGGCCGGCGCCGTGTGCTCACCCTCGCCACGAGCGCCTACGCCTCGTACTCCGGCTGCCGGCAGTACCGCGAGAACCTCGCCGACGCGCTCGCGGCCCTGGAGGCCGAGGGCGTCACGCCGCCCCGCGTCGACAAGCTGCGGCACTACTTCAACCACCCCGGCTTCGTCCGCCCCATGGCCGACGCCGTCCTGGCCGCCCTCGCCGAGCTGCCCGAGGGCGTCCGCGAGGGCGCGCACCTCGCCTTCACCACCCACTCCATCCCCACCGCCGCCGCGGACACCTCCGGCCCCGCGGACGGCCACGGCGACGGCGGCGCCTACGTCGCCGAGCACCTGGACGTCGCCCGCACCGTCGCGGAGGCGGTGCGCGAGGAGACCGGCACCGAGCACCCCTGGCGGCTCGTCTACCAGTCCCGCAGCGGCGCCCCGCACATCCCCTGGCTCGAGCCCGACATCTGCGACCACCTGGAGGCCGCGCACGGCGACGGCGTCCCCGCCGTCGTCATGGTCCCCATCGGCTTCGTCTCGGACCACATGGAGGTCAAGTACGACCTCGACACCGAGGCCGCCGCCAAGGCCGCGGAGCTCGGCCTGCCGGTCGCCCGCGCGGCGACCGTCGGCGCCGACCCCCGCTTCGCCGCCGCCGTCCGCGAGCTGGTCCTGGAACGGGCCGCGAGCGAGCGCGGCGAGCGCCCCGAGCGGTGCGCCCTGGGCGCCCTCGGCCCCTCGCACGACCTCTGTCCCGTCGGCTGCTGCCCGGCCCGGGCCCCGCGCCCGGCCGCCGCCGGAGCCGACAGCCCGTACGCGTAAGGAGCACCAGCACCGTGAGCGACACCCTGAAGGCAGAACTCCTGGCCGTGGCCCTCGAGGCCGCCGACCGCGCCGGGGCCCTGCTCCGCGACGGGCGCCCGGCGGACCTCGGGGTCGCCGCGACCAAGACCAGCTCGATCGACGTCGTCACCGAGATGGACATCGCCGCCGAGAAGCTGATCACCGGCTTCCTCGCCGAGCGCCGCCCCGAGGACGGCCTCCTGGGCGAGGAGGGCGCCAGCAGCGAGGGCACCAGCGGCGTGCGGTGGGTCATCGACCCGATCGACGGCACCGTGAACTACCTCTACGGCCTGCCGTCCTGGGCCGTGTCCATAGCGGCCGAGCTCGACGGCGAGGCGGTCGTCGGCGTCGTGGCCGCGCCCATGCGCGGCGAGACCTACCGGGCCGTGCTCGGCGAGGGCGCCTACGAAGGCGAGCGGCGGCTGTCCGTCCGGCCCGCGCCCGGCCTCGACCAGGCCCTGATCGGCACCGGCTTCGGCTACCTCACCGCGCGCCGCGCCGCCCAGGCGGAGGTCCTGCGCTCCCTGCTGCCGCAGGTGCGCGACATCCGGCGCGGCGGGTCCGCGGCGATCGACCTGTGCGACGTGGCCTGCGGCCGGCTGGACGGCTACTACGAGCGCGGGCTCAACCCCTGGGACTACGCGGCGGGCGCGCTGATCGCCCGCGAGGCCGGGGCCCTGACCGGCGGACGCCCGGGCGAGCCCGTCTCCCCGGAGCTGACCGTGGCGGCCCCGCCGGTGCTCTTCGAGACGCTGCAGGGGCGCCTGGAGGAGCTG
>NZ_JBAMDC010000298.1:0-8092 GCF_036961605.1 Streptomyces sp. KLMMK | reverse complement strand
GGTGGCCCCGGCGGCACCCGTGGCACCCGTGGCACCGCCGCAGCCGGCGTACGGCTACCCGCAGCAGCCCGCACCCTCGGCGGGCGCGCCGTCCTACGGCTATCCACCGGCGTACCGGCCGGTGCCGGACCCGTCCTTCCGGCTGCCGCCGCAGGGGCCGCAGTTCCTGCCGAACCGCTGACCGTACGGGAACCGCCGACCGCGGGGGACCCCGGCCGCAGCACCGTCCCGGGGCTCTGCCCCGGACCCCGGTCCTCAAGCGCCGGACGGCTGAAGGTGTGGAGTGACCGCCTTCGCAGGGGCGCGAGGCACCCGCAGCGGCCCGGGGCCCGGCGAAGGCGCGTCACACCTTCGTCTTGTATCCCCTCCCCCACTGCAGCCCCCACCCGTACAGCCGGTCCAGCTCCGCCTGAAAGCCGTACACGTACTTCATCTCGCGCCGGAGGATGATCTCGCCCTTGACGTTCTCCAGCATCACCACGGCGCACGACCGCGCTTCCGGCGCGCGCTCCTCCAGGGCGATCTCGATCCGGGGGCCGTTGCCCGGGTAGAGCGTGACCGTGGCGTGCGTACGGTCGAACGCCGGGGTGCCGTCGTAGATGTAGACGAAGATCAGCAGTCGCTTGATCTCGGCGCGGTGGTCCATGTTGATGTAGATCGTCTCGCCGGACCCGGAGCCGAACCTGTCGTCGCCGCTCAGCTGGACGTACGGCGGGCTGTTGATGCTGCCCAGTATGTTCCCGAGGGGCTGCACCACGCCTTTGGCGCCGTCCTGGAGCTCGTACATGCAGGCGAGGTCGAGGTCGACGTTCACCATGGCGGGGCCCTGCGCCTGCACCATCTCGGGCCGGAACTTCCGCATGGGGTGCCGCAGACCCTGGATGCGGCCGGTCCGGTCGCCGAAGTCCGAGGTGCGCATCCGCCAGGAGAGGTTGACCCGGAGATTGCCGGTGACCGCCCCCTGCTTGCTGAGCGAGAACGAGGGATGACGCTTGGTCAGCTCGACGGCGCCGTGCGCACCGCCGAAGTCGAGCTGCTGCGCGGCAGCACGCCCCCAGTTGCCGAAGAACCTGTCCCGGAACGTCATAGGAACCCCACCCCTTTTTTTGCACATTCCCGCTCAACTGCCGCGGGGCGGCCGTGAGGTGAGCCTCACGACCGCCCCGCTGAGAGCGTTCCTCAAATGTGCCAGGGTCACACCCCGGAAGGGGTCACTCCCCGGAAGCGTGGGTCAGACCCCGGAAGCGACTTCCGACTTGGCGCCCGAGTCGCTGCCCTCCGCCGCCGCCTTGCGGTTGCGCATCACGGAGGACAGGAACGACAGCCCGATGAGGGCCACACCGATGAGGCCGGTAATGACCTCGGGGATCTCGTGCTTGATGCTGATCATCAGGATGACGGCGAGGGCACCGATGGCGTAGTGCGCGCCGTGCTCGAGATAGACGTAGTCGTCCAGGGTCCCCTTGCGGACGAGGAAGACCGTCAGCGACCGGATGTACATGGCGCCGATGCCGAGGCCGATGGCCATCACGAAGATGTCGTTGGTGATGGCGAAGGCGCCGATGACACCGTCGAAGGAGAAGGACGCGTCGATGACCTCGAGGTAGAGGAACATGAAGAAGGCGGCCTTGCCGGCGAGGCCGACGACCGAGCCGTTGCCCTGCTTCGCGGCGGGCGCCGAGTCCTTCGCGGCCTCGCCCTCGCTCTCCTCGTCGTCCTCCTCGTCCTCTTCCAGGCGGCTCTCGAAGAAGTCGGAGATTCCGCCGACGACGAGATACGTCACCAGACCGCCGATTCCGGCGAGCAGGACCGTGGTGGCCTTGTCGATCGTGCCCTCGCCGTCGTGCACCGGGACGGAGGTGGCGAAGGTGGTGGCGGCGATCAGGAGCACGACCAGGGAGACGACGATCGAGAGGGTCTCCAGCTTGCCGATCTTGGCGAGCGGCCTCTCCAGCCAGCCGAGCCACTTGATGTCCCGGTCCTCGAAGATGAAGTCCAGGAAGATCATCAGCAGGAACATGCCACCGAACGCGGCAATGGCCGGGTGGGCGCTGGTGACCAGCGCCTCGTACCGGTCGTGATCCTGAATGGCGACCTTGACCGCTTCGATCGGCCCCAGCTGGGCGGTAACGGCGACGATGACGACCGGGAACACCAGCCTCATGCCGAAGACGGCGATGAGGATGCCCAGGGTCAGGAACATCTTCTGCCAGAACGGGTTCATCTTCCGGAGGATTCCGGCATTGATGACCGCATTGTCGAACGATACTGAGACCTCGAGGACGGACAGTATCGCGACGATCGCGAGCCCCTGCCACCCCCAGAGGACACCGGCCAAGGCCAGTCCGGCCGCCGTGATGGCGAACGACCAACCAAAGGTTTTCAGGAGCACTGGCTACCCAATCCTTCGTTATGGGGTTTCCCCCGCGCCGTGCGCGGCTTTACGAAACGTTGACCCCGAAGTCTAGGGCGATGCCGCGCAGGCCCGACGCGTACCCCTGACCCACCGCCCGGAACTTCCATTCCCCGCCGTACCGGTAGACCTCGCCGAAGATCATCGCGGTCTCGCTGGAGGCGTCCTCGCTGAGGTCGTAGCGGGCGAGTTCGGTGCCGTCGGCCTGATTGACCACGCGGATGTAGGCGTTGCTGACCTGGCCGAAGCTCTGGCCACGGGCATCGGCGTCGTGAATGCTGACCGGAAAAACGATCTTGTCGCAGGCGGCCGGGACCTTGCTGAGGTCGACCAGGATCGTCTCGTCGTCGCCATCACCCTCACCGGTGAGATTGTCGCCGGTGTGTTCGATGGATCCCTCGGGGCTCTTGAGGTTGTTGTAGAAGACGAAGTACTCATCACCGAGCACCCGGCCCGTGGCGCACAGCAGGGCGCTGGCGTCGAGGTCGAAGGGGGCTCCGGTGGTGGAGCGCGCGTCCCAGCCGAGACCGACGGTCACATTGGTGAGGTTGGGTGCGGCCTTGGAGAGGGAGACATTGCCTCCCTTGGCGAGCGTGACGCCCATGATCTTGTTTCCTCCCCGGTCGAGATGCGGCGCCCTCGGGCAGCGGGGGCACCGTGCACGTCCGGCGCCGCACTCCCGGGAACGGGGGTGCGGCGCCGGACGCGGATGGCCTGTCGGTCAGACGTTGACGCCGAAGTCCTGGGCGATGCCGCGCAGGCCCGAGGCGTAACCCTGGCCGATGGCGCGGAACTTCCACTCCGCACCGTGGCGGTAGAGCTCGCCGAAGACCATGGCGGTCTCGGTCGAGGCGTCCTCGCTGAGGTCGTAGCGGGCGAGCTCGACGTTGTCGGCCTGGTTCACCACGCGGATGTAGGCGTTGCGGACCTGGCCGAAGCTCTGCTGGCGCGACTCGGCCTCGTAGATCGAGACCGGGAACACGATCTTGGCGACATCGGCGGGCACGCCGGCCAGGTTGACCTTGATGACCTCGTCGTCGCCCTCGCCCTCACCGGTGAGGTTGTCACCCTGGTGCTCGACGGAGCCCTCGGGGCTCTTGAGGTTGTTGAAGAAGACGAAGTTCTGGTCGTTGGCGACCTTCCCCTGGTCGTTCGTCAGCAGTGCGCTGGCGTCCAGGTCGAAGTCCGTACCGGTGGTGGTACGGGCGTCCCAGCCGAGACCGACGATGACCGCGGTCAGGTTCGGGGCCGCCTTGGTCAGCGAGACGTTGCCGCCCTTGCTGAGACTGACTCCCACGAGTCCTCCATTGGTTCGAGTTCAAGGGGGTAGGTCTCCACCTGCGCCCCCGGTGTGCGATGGCATCCGGTCAACGTGTGGATCCTAGTGACCGGTTCCCACCGATTACATACTTCTTGCTCAGAGAGCTGCGAGCGCCTTGGTGTACTCGTCCAGGTCACGCGCGTCGGGCAGGCCGTTGACGACGGTCCAGCGCACCACGCCCTCCTTGTCGATGATGAAGGTGCCGCGCACCGCGCAGCCCTTCTCCTCGTCGAAGACACCGTAGGCGCGGCTGACGTCGCCGTGCGGCCAGAAGTCGGAGAGCAGCGGGTAGGTGAGGCCCTCCTGCTCGGCGAAGACGCGCAGCGAGAACGGGGCGTCGTTGGAGACGGCGAGCAGCTGGACGTCGTCGTTGACGAACTTCGGCAGCTCGTCGCGCAGGGCGCACAGCTCGCCGGTGCACACGCCGGTGAAGGCGAAGGGGTAGAAGAGCAGGACGACGTTCTTCTCACCGCGGTAGTCGGAGAGCCGGACGGTCTCGCCGTGCTGGTTCCTCAGCGCGAAGTCCGGGGCCTTGGTGCCGACCTCGATCGCCATGTTCGCATCCCTCATCTCGGCAGGGGCCGGCCCGGGGTCCGCGTCCGGACCCGGCCACCGGCGGGTAGGGCGCCCAGTGTGTCACTGCACGCCCCCTGCGATGCACCGCGCCCCCCGGCAGCAGTGCTGTCGGGGGGCGCGGCGGCGGCTCTTCCGGCGGCGGGCCCGGGGGCCGGCGGCGTTCCTAGCGCTTGGGGGCGGCCAGACGGGTGCCCGTCCAGTCCTTCGCCACGCTGATGCTCTTGGTCTGGGAGAGCCCGGCGGTCTGCGCGGCGTCCTGGATGTCGCTCGGCTCGATGTAGCCGTCGCGGCCGGTCTTGGGCGTCAGCAGCCAGATGTTGCCGCCGTCCTCGAGGAGACCGATGGCGTCCACCAGCGCGTCCGTGAGGTCTCCGTCCTCATCCCGGAACCACAGCAGGACGACGTCGGCCACGTCGTCATAGTCCTCGTCGACGAGGTCCTGGCCGATGAGGGACTCAATACCTTCACGGAGATCATGATCGACGTCGTCGTCGTAACCGATCTCCTGGACCACCTGCCCGGGCTCGAAACCCAGCCTTGCAGCCGGATTGGTCCGCTCCTCCGCGTGGTCCGCGGTCGCGCTCACGGATTTCCTCCTGTCATCCTTCGAGACGTTGCATTCGCCTCGCGCGTACGCGAAACGATGGGCGTAGTCCACACGTGACGGACGGATCGCGCAAGTACCCGGCCATCGAGACCGCCGAAACGTTGACGGACGGGGACGTCCTATGGCAACTCCAACCATGAGGCAGGAGGGGCGAGTGATTCACAACACAGAACTTTGCCCGTTTTGCGAAGTTACTCCATGCGATGACCCGGGCCGACCCCGAACAGCCGTACACAGGGAACCCTCTTTGGGGGCGTAAGGTTGCGATTTGGCCGCCCCGGGCGACCGACAAACGCTGCTTCGTCTCACCAGTGGTGGTTACCGCCCAGTAGAGATGACGTTTCCGCCGCCGCGGTCCACGATGGGACCGGCGCGACATAAGCAGAGCCATATTTGACCGCGTGCGCAGCAACATCGCGTGCAGAGCACGACCAGACCGAACAGCGAAGGAACAGCGTGGCTTCCGGATCCGATCGCAACCCGATCATCATTGGCGGCCTTCCCAGCCAGGTCCCGGACTTCGATCCCGAAGAGACCCAGGAGTGGCTCGACTCGCTCGACGCAGCCGTCGATGAGCGAGGCCGGGAACGTGCCCGCTACCTCATGCTTCGCCTGATCGAGCGCGCACGCGAGAAGCGCGTCGCGGTGCCCGAGATGCGCAGCACGGACTACGTCAACACGATCGCGACCAAGGACGAGCCGTTCTTCCCCGGTAACGAGGAGATCGAGCGCAAGATCCTCAACGCGACCCGCTGGAACGCGGCCGTGATGGTCTCCCGCGCCCAGCGCCCCGGCATCGGCGTCGGCGGCCACATCGCCACCTTCGCCTCCTCCGCCTCGCTGTACGACGTGGGCTTCAACCACTTCTTCCGCGGCAAGGACGAGGGCGACGGCGGCGACCAGATCTTCTTCCAGGGCCACGCCTCCCCGGGCATCTACGCCCGCGCGTTCCTCCTGGACCGGCTCTCCGAGCGGAACCTGGACTCCTTCCGCCAGGAGAAGTCCAAGGCCCCCTACGGCCTCTCCAGCTACCCGCACCCGCGCCTCATGCCGGACTTCTGGGAGTTCCCGACCGTCTCGATGGGCCTCGGCCCGCTCGGTGCGATCTACCAGGCCCGCATGAACCGCTACATGGAGGCGCGCGGCATTGCCGACACCTCCAAGTCCCACGTCTGGGCGTTCCTCGGCGACGGCGAGATGGACGAGCCGGAGTCGCTCGGCCAGCTGTCCATCGCCGCCCGTGAGGGCCTGGACAACCTGACCTTCGTCGTCAACTGCAACCTGCAGCGCCTCGACGGCCCGGTCCGCGGCAACGGCAAGGTCATGCAGGAGCTGGAGTCGCAGTTCCGCGGCGCCGGCTGGAACGTGATCAAGCTGGTCTGGGACCGCTCCTGGGACCCGCTGCTGGCGCAGGACCGCGACGGCATCCTGGTCAACAAGCTCAACAGCACCCCGGACGGCCAGTTCCAGACGTACGCCACCGAGACCGGTGCGTACATCCGCGACCACTTCTTCGGCGACGACCACCGTCTCCGCAAGATGGTCGAGAACATGACCGACGACCAGATCCTGCACCTGGGCCGCGGCGGTCACGACCACAAGAAGATCTACGCGGCGTACGCGGCGGCCAAGGCCCACAAGGGCCAGCCGACCGTGATCCTCGCGCAGACGGTCAAGGGCTGGACCCTCGGTCCGAACTTCGAGGGCCGCAACGCGACCCACCAGATGAAGAAGCTCACGGTCGAGGACCTCAAGCGCTTCCGCGACCGCCTCCACATCCCGATCGCCGACAAGGAGCTGGAGTCCGGCCTGCCGCCGTACTACCACCCGGGTCGCGACTCGGAGGAGATCCAGTACATGCACGACCGGCGCAACGGGCTCGGCGGCTACGTGCCGACCCGCGTCGACCGGTCGAAGCCGCTGGCCCTCCCGGACGACAAGGTCTACGCGAGCGCCAAGAAGGGCTCCGGCCAGCAGTCGATCGCCACCACCATGGCGTTCGTCCGCATCCTGAAGGACCTCATGCGGGACAAGGAGATCGGCAAGCGCTTCGTGCTGATCGCCCCCGACGAGTACCGCACCTTCGGCATGGACGCGTTCTTCCCGTCGGCCAAGATCTACAACCCGCTCGGCCAGCAGTACGAGTCCGTGGACCGCGAGCTGCTGCTCGCGTACAAGGAGTCGCCGACCGGCCAGATGCTGCACGACGGCATCTCCGAGGCGGGCTGCACGGCCTCGCTGATCGCGGCGGGCTCCGCCTACGCGACGCACGGCGAGCCGCTCATCCCGGTCTACGTCTTCTACTCGATGTTCGGCTTCCAGCGCACGGGCGACCAGTTCTGGCAGATGGCCGACCAGCTGTCGCGCGGCTTCGTGCTCGGCGCCACGGCGGGCCGCACCACCCTGACCGGTGAGGGCCTGCAGCACGCCGACGGCCACTCGCAGCTGCTGGCGTCCACCAACCCGGGCGTCGTCTCCTACGACCCCGCGTTCGGCTTCGAGATGGCGCACATCGTCAAGGACGGTCTGCGCCGGATGTACGGCGAGAACGCCGAGGACGTCTTCTACTACCTGACCGTCTACAACGAGCCGATCCAGCACCCGGCCGAGCCGGCGGACGTGGACGCCGAGGGCATCCTCAAGGGTCTGTACCGCTTCGCGCAGGGCGAGAAGGGCGCGATCCCGGCCCAGATCCTCGCCTCCGGTGTCGCGGTGCCGTGGGCGATCGAGGCCCAGAAGATCCTCGCCGAGGAGTGGGACGTCAAGGCGGACGTCTGGTCGGCGACCTCCTGGAACGAGCTGCGCAGGGACGCCATCGAGACGGAGGAGCACAACCTCCTGCACCCGGAGGAGGAGCTGCGCGTGCCGTACGTCACGCAGAAGCTCCAGGGCGCCGAGGGCCCGTTCGTGGCCGTGTCCGACTGGATGCGGGCCGTTCCGGACCAGATCTCGCGCTGGGTGCCGGGCGCGTACCAGTCGCTGGGTGCCGACGGCTTCGGCTTCGCCGACACCCGTGGTGCGGCCCGTCGCTTCTTCCACATCGACGCCCAGTCGATCGTCCTGGCCGTGCTCACCGAGCTCGCCAAGCAGGGGAAGGTGGACCGCTCCCTGCTGAAGCAGGCGGTGGACCGCTACCAGCTGCTGGACGTCACGGCGGCCGACCCGGGCGCCGCGG
>NZ_JBAMDC010000297.1:0-8132 GCF_036961605.1 Streptomyces sp. KLMMK | reverse complement strand
AGTGCGAGGTCGCCACCGGCGAGCGCGCACCGCACGCCGCCGCGCGGGCGCTGCTCGCAGCCGGCGTCGAACTCGCCGTGGTCAAACGGGGGCCCGAGGGCGTCCTCGCCGTCCACCGCGACGGGACGACGGCGGAAGTGCCGCCCGTGGAGGTGGAGGTCGTCAACGGCCTCGGCGCGGGCGACGCGTTCGGCGGCGCCCTGTGCCACGGGCTGCTGGCCGGCTGGCCGCTCGACCGGACGCTGACGTACGCCAACGCGGCGGGCGCGCTGGTGGCCACGCGGCTGTCGTGCTCGGCGGCGATGCCGACGGGGGAGGAGATCGAGGGGCTGCTGGGCGGGGGTGCGGTGGCTTCCGGCGGGGCCGGCGCCTCCTGTGCTTCAGGCCCGGAGCCCGGCTCGTCCGGCTCGTCCGGCTCCGCAGCCGGTTCCTCCGGAGTGGAGGCCGCCGCTCCCCGTACGGAGGTCCCCCGCCCGTGAGCGTGCAGATCGCCGAGCTCGCCCGTATCCGCAGCCGGCACCCCGAGGCCATCGCCGAAGCCGCCGCCCGGCGCGCCCGGCGGCCGCTCGTCGGCGACAGCGGGCGCCTGATGATCATCGCGGCGGACCACCCCGCGCGCGGCGCCCTCGGCGTCGGCGACCGCCCCCTCGCCATGGCCGCCCGGCCCGACCTGCTGGAGCGGCTCTGCCTCGCCCTGTCGCGGCCCGGCGTCGACGGGGTCCTCGCCTCCGCCGACATCCTGGACGACCTGCTGCTGCTCGGCGCGCTGGAGAACAAGGTCGTCATCGGCTCCATGAACCGCGGCGGGCTGGCCGGCGCGGCCTTCGAGATGGACGACCGCTTCACCGGGCCCCGCGCGGAGGACCTCGCGGCGCTCGGCTTCGACGCGGGCAAGCTGCTCCTGCGCATCGACCCCGGCGACCCCGGATCGCTCACGACCCTGCACGCCGCCGCCCGCGCCGTCGACGCGATGGCGGCACACCGGCTGCCGGTCTTCGTCGAACCGTTCCTCTCCCGGCGCATCGAGGGCAAGGTCGTCAACGACCTGAGCGCCGAAGCCGTCACGAAGGCGATCGCCATCGCCTCCGGGCTGGGGGGCACGTCCGCCTACACCTGGCTCAAGGTGCCGGTCACGGACGACCCCGCGGACATGGCGCGGGTGATGGAGACGTCGACGCTGCCGGCCGTGCTCCTCGGAGGCGATGCCGGGGGCGACCCGGGCACGGTGTACGAGCGCTGGCGGTCGGCGCTGCGCCTGCCGACCGTCCAGGGGCTCGTCGCGGGCCGGGCCCTCCTCTACCCGGCGGACGGGGACGTGGCGGGAGCGGTGGACAGGGCGGTGGGGTTGCTGTGACGGGGGCGCGGTGTGCGGCGCGGCCGGGTGTGACGGGGTGCGCTCGTGGGCGGGTGACGGCTCGCCGGCCGGATCCCGCCCTGCCCGCCGCCGGGGCTGGATCCGGCACCGCCGGGGCGGTACGCGGGGGTTGCTCGCCGTCGCGGCGGGGGAAGAGCTCCGGCCCCGCCCTTTCACTGTTTCCCGGGGGCAGGCCCCCGGCCCCCCGCCGCCCGGGGCTCCGCCCGGCGGCAGTCAAGGGAGCACAACCCCGCACGACCTGTTCGGCGGGCCGGACCCACCCTCGTCAGGAGGCCGACCGATGACCCACCCCTACGACGTGGACGTCACCCCCGAGCAGGCCGGCTGGGCCCACTCCGCCCTTCGCGTGCTCACCCTTCCCCCCGGCGGCGCCCACACCTTCCCCACCGGTGACAGCGAGTGGATCGTGCTCCCCCTCCGCGGCGGCTGCGCCGTCACCACCGGCGACGGCGACTCCTTCGAACTCCGCGGCCGCGCGAGCCCTTTCGCGTCGGCCACCGACTTCGCCTACGTCCCCCGCGACACCACCGCCACCCTCACCACCCCGGCCGGAGGCCGCTTCGCGCTCGCCGGGGCCCGCTGCGAGCGCCGCCTGCCCGCCCGCTACGGCCCCGCCGAGGCCGTCCCCGTCGAGCTGCGCGGCTCCGGCACCTGTTCGCGCCAGGTCAACAACTTCGCCGCCGCGGGCGTCTTCGCGTGCGACAAGCTCATCGCCGTCGAGGTCCTCACCCCCGGCGGGAACTGGTCCTCCTACCCGCCCCACAAGCACGACGAGCACCACCCGGGCGAGGAGTCCGAGCTGGAGGAGATCTACTACTTCGAGATCGCGGACGGGCCCTCCGGCACCCCCGGCCTCGGCTACCAGCGCGTGTCGCCCTCGCGCGACGGGGGCACCGACGTCCTTGCCGAGGTCCGTACGGGAGACGTCGTGCTCATCCCCGACGGCTGGCACGGCCCCTCCATGGCGGCGCCCGGCCACGACATGTACTACCTCAACGTCATGGCCGGCCCCGGCGCGGAGCGCGCATGGCTCATCCGCGACCACCCCGACCACGCCTGGATCCGTACGACCTGGCCGGGCCTGCCCGTCGACCCGCGGCTGCCGCTCCACCCGGGAGGGAACCGATGACGACCGACCGCACCGCCGACCTGCCCTCCGACCGCACCGCCGACCGGACGGCCACCCGCCGCCTCACCGTCGCCCAGGCCCTGGTGGAGTTCCTCTCCCGCCAGTACACCGAGCGCGACGGCCGCCGGCAGCGTCTGATCGCCGCCTGCTGGGGCATCTTCGGCCACGGCAACGTCGCCGGGATCGGGCAGGCGCTGCTGGAGTCCGGCGACGCCATGCCGTACCACCAGGGCCGCAACGAACAGGCCATGGTCCACGCGGCCGTCGGCTACGCCCGCCACCGCGACCGGCTCTCCGCGCACGCCGTCACCACGTCGATCGGCCCCGGCGCCACCAACCTCGTCACCGGCGCCGCCCTGGCCACGGTCAACCGCGTCCCCGTCCTCCTCCTCCCCGGCGACACCTTCGCGACCCGCCCCGCCGACCCTGTCCTGCAGCAGCTCGAACACCCCGGCGCGGGCGACGTGTCCGTCAACGACTGCCTGCGGCCGGTCTCCCGGTACTTCGACCGGGTCACCCGCCCGGAGGCACTCATTCCGGCCGCCTTGCAGGCCGTACGGGTCCTCGCCGACCCCGTCGAGACCGGCGCCGTCACCCTCGCCCTGCCGCAGGACGTGCAGGCCGAGGCGTACGACTGGCCGGAGGAGTTCTTCGCCGAGCGCGTCTGGCACGTGCGCCGCCCCGCCCCCGACCCGGCCGAACTGGCCGCGGCCGCGGCGGCGGTACGGGCCGCCCGCCGCCCCCTGCTGATCGCCGGCGGCGGCGTCCACCACAGCGAGGCCGAGGACGCGCTGCGCGCCCTCGCCGACGCGACCGGCATCCCCGTCGCCTCCACCCAGGCCGGCAAGGGATCCCTGCACCACGCCCACCCGGCGGACGTCGGCGGCATCGGCCACACCGGCACGGCCGTCGCCGACGACCTGGCCCGTACGGCCGACCTGGTCATCGGCGCGGGCACCCGCTACAGCGACTTCACCACCGCCTCGCACACCCTCTTCACCGCGCCGGGCGTGCGTTTCGTCAACCTCAACGCCGCCTCCTTCGACGCCCACAAGCTCTCCGCGCTGCCGCTCGTCGCGGACGCCCGCACCGGCCTGGAGGCGCTGGCGGAGGCCCTGGCCGGCCACCGCGTCCCGGAGGCGTACGAGAAGGAGTACACGGCCGGCAAGCAGGCCTGGGAGCGGCTCGTCACCCGGGCGTTCACCGCGCAGGACGCCGCCGTGCGCCCGACCCAGGCCCAGGTCCTCGGGGCCCTCGACGCCGTCGCCGACGCCACCGACGTCGTCGTCAACGCCGCCGGCTCCCTCCCCGGCGACCTGCACAAGCTCTGGCGCGCCCGCTCCCGCCGCCAGTACCACCTCGAGTACGGCTACTCCTGCATGGGCTACGAGATCCCGGCGGCGATCGGCGTCGCCCTGGCCGAGCCCGGCCGCCCGGTGTGGGCGCTCGTCGGCGACGGCACGTACCTGATGATGCCGACGGAGCTGGTCACCGCCGTGCAGGAGGGGATCCCCATCAAGGTGGTGCTCGTCCAGAACCACGGGTACGCCTCGATCGGCGGCCTGTCCGAGTCCGTCGGCGGCGAGCGCTTCGGCACCGCCTACCGCTTCCGCGCCGCGGACGGCACGTACACCGGCGACCCGCTGCCCGTGGACCTGGCCGCCAACGCCGCCTCGCTCGGCATGCACGTGCTGCGCGCCCGCACGGCCGGTGAGCTGCGGGAGGCGCTGTCCGAGGCACGCGCCTCCACGCGCCCCACATGTGTCTATGTCGAGACCGAAACAGCCGACACAGTGCCGGGCGCGCCCCCTGCCCAGGCGTGGTGGGATGTGCCTGTCGCCGGGACCGCGACCCGCCCGGCGGCCCGCAGGGCCCGGGAGGAGTACGAGCGCCACGCCGCCTCCCGCCGCCGCTATCTTTGACCGTAGGAGAGGCCGACCGATGAAGACCGTCAACCACTGGATCGACGGCAAGGCCGTCGAGGGCACCTCCGGCACGTACGGGCCGGTCACCGACCCGGCGACGGGCGCGCAGACGACGCGGGTCGCCTTCGCCTCGGCGGAGGAGGTGGACGCCGCCGTCGCCGCGGCCAAGGCCGCCTTCGCGACGTGGGGCACGTCCTCCCTGGCCACCCGCACCGCGATCCTCTTCCGCTACCGCGCGCTGCTGGACGCCCACCGCGCCGAGCTCGCCGAGCTGATCACCGCCGAGCACGGCAAGGTGCACTCCGACGCCCTCGGCGAGGTGGCCCGCGGCCTGGAGATCGTCGAGCTGGCGTGCGGCATCACCACGCAGCTCAAGGGCGAGCTGTCGACCCAGGTGTCCGGCGGCGTGGACGTGGCGGCGATCCGCCAGCCGCTGGGCGTCGTCGCGGGCATCACGCCGTTCAACTTCCCGGCGATGGTGCCGATGTGGATGTTCCCGCTGGCCATCGCCTGCGGGAACACCTTCGTGCTCAAGCCCAGCGAGAAGGACCCCTCGCCCGCGATCCTGCTGGCCCAGCTGGCCGCCGAGGCCGGGCTGCCCGAGGGCGTCCTCAACGTGGTCAACGGCGACAAGGAGGCCGTCGACCGGCTGCTGACCCACCCGGACGTCGCCGCCGTCTCCTTCGTGGGCTCCACGCCCATCGCCCGCCACATCCACCGGGTGGCCGGCGAGCACGGCAAGCGCGTCCAGGCCCTCGGCGGCGCCAAGAACCACATGCTGGTGCTGCCCGACGCCGACCTCGACGCGGCCGCCGACGCCGCCGTCTCCGCCGCGTACGGCTCGGCCGGCGAGCGCTGCATGGCCGTCTCCGCGGTCGTCGCGGTGGGCTCGGCCGGCGACGAGCTGGTGGCGAAGATCCGCGAGCGCGCCGCGAAGATCAAGATCGGGCCGGGTGACGACCCCGCCTCCGAGATGGGCCCGCTCATCACCGAGGCCCACCGCGACAAGGTCGCCTCCTACGTGCACGGCGCGGCCGCCCAGGGCGCCGAGGTCGTCCTCGACGGCACCGGCTTCACGGTCGAGGGCTACGAGAACGGGCACTGGATCGGGCTGTCCCTGCTCGACAAGGTGCCGGTCGAGGCCGACGCCTACCGCGACGAGATCTTCGGCCCGGTGCTGTGCGTGCTGCGCGCGGAGTCCTACGAGGAGGGGCTGGCGCTCATCAACTCCTCGCCGTGGGGCAACGGCACGGCCGTCTTCACCCGGGACGGCGGCGCGGCCCGCCGCTTCCAGCTGGAGGTCCAGGCGGGGATGGTCGGCATCAACGTGCCCATCCCGGTGCCGGTCGGCTACCACTCCTTCGGCGGCTGGAAGGACTCCCTCTTCGGCGACCACCACATCTACGGAAACGACGGCGTCCACTTCTACACGCGCGGCAAGGTCGTCACCACCCGGTGGCCCGACCCGGCCGACAGCGCCGTGGACCTGGGCTTCCCGAGCCACCGCTGAGGACCTCCCGCTGCGCGGAACGCGATCGTCCGGAACGTAAGCTCAGGCCATGACCTGGTCCAGTGCGCTGCGGAAGGCCGCGCGCGACGGGCTGGCGATCGAGCGCACCAAGCTGACGCCCGTGGTCGCCGCCCGTGGCGCGCTCGGCGTCGCGATCGTGGTCGGGGTCATCCTGTGGCTGGGGACCCCGGCCCTCGCGGTGTCGTCCGCGTTCGGCGCGTTCTCCGCCGGGCTGGTGACGTTCCAGCGGAGCTGGCGGCCCCGCCCGGTGCTGGCGCTTGCCGTGGCGGTCGGCCTCGCCGTCAGCACCTTCCTCGGCTACGTGGCTGCCTTCGACCCCGTCGTCTTCGGCACCCTGCTGACCGTCTGGACGCTGCTCGCGGGCATGGCCTGGGCGGTCGGGCCGGTCTCCGGGCTGGTCGCCACGCAGACGATCGCCGTCATGCTCGTCACCGTCACGCTCCCGACGTCCGTCACGGGAGCGCTGCACCACGCCGGGCTGATCGCGGTCGGCGGGCTCGTCCAGGCGGCCCTCATCGTGCTCCTGCCCGTCCGCCCCTGGGGCGTCCAGCGGGACGCGCTCGCCGACGCGCTCGCCGCCGAGGCGGACTACGCGCGCAGGCTCCGGCACGACCCGCAGGCCGGCTTCGACCCCCAGCCGCTCATAGACGCCCGCGAGGCCGCCGAACTGACCCCCCGCCAGGCCCGCAGCCGGCCCCGCCAGCTGGCCGGGCCGCGCGGCGTCGCCGAACGGCTGCGGCCCGTCCTCGCCGCACTCGCCGACCCCGTCCTCGGCGCCCCCGCCGAGGGGCCCGAACGGGACCGCGCGCGGGACCTGCTGGGCGCGGCGGCGACCGTGCTGGACGCCGTCGCGCGCGCCATCCGGTGGGGCAAGCCCGTGAAACTGCCCGAGGAGGCGACCGCCGTCCTCACCGTGCCCGCCACCGGGCCGGTCCTGCACGGCGCCGCGCGCCGCTCCGCCCTGCGCCTGATGGCCCTGCTCGGCGACGCGGTCGACGCCACCGACCAGCCCGTGCGCCGCACCACCGCGCGCGGCGCCCACGAACACCGGCACCTGCTGCGGCCGTCCGTGCCCCGGCTCGTGCCCGTCGCGCTGCGGGCGCTGCGGCGCGAGGCGCGCTGGTCGTCACCGGTCGGGCGGCACGCCGTGCGGAGCGCCGCGGTCGTCCTGGCCGGCTACGCCGCCGGCACCGCCCTGCCCTGGGGGCACGCCTACTGGGCGCCCATGACCTCCGTGATGGTGATGCGGCCCGACTTCGGCCAGACGTATTCGCGGGGCGTCGCCCGGTTCGCGGGGACGGTCGTCGGCGTGGC
This sequence comes from Streptomyces sp. KLMMK, assembly GCF_036961605.1. NCBI lineage: Bacteria > Bacillati > Actinomycetota > Actinomycetes > Kitasatosporales > Streptomycetaceae > Streptomyces > Streptomyces sp. KLMMK. Next base: position 858 of record NZ_JBAMDC010000297.1, on the reverse strand, counting down.
CGTCGCCGGCGTGCTGATGGCCCTCACGCACCCCGGGCCGTGGGTGTGCGCCGGACTGTCGGTCGTGTGCGCCGGGCTGATGTACCTGCTGATGCGCACCGGCTACAGCGTGACGTCCGCGTGCATCACCGCGTACGTCGTCTTCCTGCTCGGCATCGCGGGGGAGGGCTGGTCGCAGACCGTCGAGGCGCGCGTCGCCCTCACCCTGCTCGGCGGGCTGCTGGCGATGGCCGCCTACGCGCTCTTCCCCACCTGGGAGACGCCCCGGCTGCGGGACCGGCTCGCCGAATGGCTCACCGCCAACGGGCACTACGCGCTCGCCGTGCTGGGCGCCTACGCCGAACCCGGCGAACGTAAGCCGCGCCGCGTGCGCGAGGCCCTGCTCGACGCGCGCGTCGCCCGTACCGCCTGGGAGGAGATGGCCGGGCGCGCCCTGACCGAGCCCGTGCGGCACCGCGGGCTCTCGCGCACCTCGGAGCGGGCGGCGGAGTCGGCGCTGGCCACGATGGGCCGGGCGACGCTGCTGATGGAGGCCCACCTGCCGGAGAAGGACGCCGAACCGTCGAAGGGCGCGGCCTCGTTCGCCGCCGCCGTGGCCGGCTCCCTGCCGGCCGCCGCCGCGGCCGTCCGCGACCGCAAACCCCTCGACTGGACGGCCCCTCAGGCGGCGCTCGCCGCGTGGCGCGCGGAGGAGGGCGAGGAGGGCGTGGCCGTCCGGGGTTCGGAACTCCTCCTGGACGCCCTGAACGAACTGGCAACGGCCCTGTCCCCGGGCCCGGGCGGCCGCAACCGCGCCGCGCGCAGACCATAGGGCCGCGCCGTCTTTCACGGCGCGCCCCCGAAGAGCCCCGGCCGCCC
>NZ_JBAMDC010000296.1:0-8136 GCF_036961605.1 Streptomyces sp. KLMMK | reverse complement strand
CGCCCGGCGACTAAGCCGGCCCGGTCAGCCCGGTCAGCCCGGTCAGCCCGGTCAGCCCGGTCAGCCCGGTCAGCCCGGTCAGCCCGGCAGCGCCGACACCGGCGGTCCCGCCGGATCCGTTCGTACTGCCGGGGCTGTCAGCTGGGGGTCGATGGAGACCGTGGCTACGCCCAGAGGCGTTGCGAGGGCCCGGACGGCCGGGAGGGCCAGGCGGACCGAGGGCTGGTCGGGGCCCAGAACAGCCGAAAGCCGTCGCTCCGTGGTGAAGGCGACGGCGGTCCTCGTACCGAGGGGGGAGCGGAAGACCCGCAGGGCGAAGCCGCACGCGCAGCGCCGTACGGGCACATACAGCGGCTGCTCGGGGGCGTGGCCGGCGGGATGGGAGGGTTCGGCGGGTTCCCCGTCGCCGGCCTGCGAACTCTCGGCGGAGGCCGTGCCGGAGGCGGCGGCGACTGCGGCGGCTTCGGCGGGGGTACGGCTCAGGTGCATGACGGTCCTCGGAAGCTCGGGAGGTGTCGGATGGGAGCGTCGGTGACGGCGCCGCGGCGCCGCCGTTCACGCTATGCCCGTACCGAACCCCGCCGAGCTCCTCCTTGACAGGGTGTTGACCCTCGGTGCCACGCCTTTGACGTCTTCTTGACGGTCCCGCCCACGGTCCCGCCCACGTTTCCGCCGACGGTTCCGCCCGGAGGATTACGGCAGCAGGCCCGCCCGCCGCGCTGCGACCACCGCCTCCAGGCGCGTGTGCGCCCCCAGCTTCCGCATGCTCGACCGGAGGTAGCTCTTGACCGTTTCCGGGCGCAGGCCCAGCCGGTCCGCCGCCGCGGCGTTCGTCGCGCCCGTCGCCACGCAGGCGAGGACGTCCACTTCGCGCGGCGACAGGTCCACGCCGGGCCCCGCGCCCCGTACCGCCGGGTCCGCGGAGGAGGCCGCGGCGAGGCGTCCGCACGCCGCGAGCAACTCCTGGCGCAGGCGCGGGTCCGTGACACGCTGTGCCAGGGCGCGCAATTCGCCGTGCGCCTCGCGGACCTCCTCCCACATCGCCGGGTCGGCGGTGGTGGGCTGATGGGCCACGGACAGCAGCCGCTGCACCTCGTCCTGGACGGCGAGGGCCTGTTCCAGCTCGCGCGCCGCGTCGACCGCGGCGGTCAGGGAGCGGTCCCCGAGGGTGAGCGGGCGGCGCAGGGCGCCGTAGAGCACGCCGCGCACCCGGCCCCGTACGACCACGGGCACCGCGAGCACGGAGCGCAGGCCCTCGGCCGCCACCGCCGCGTCGTACTCGTGCGTGATGACGTGCGAGGACTGGTAGTCGGTCACGGACAGCGGGCGGGTGAGGGCGGCCGCCTTGCCGCCCAGTCCGCTGCCCGTGCGGATCGCCAGTCCGCGCAGGACCGGCGTCGTCGTCCCGGTCATGTCCGATATTCGGAACTGTCGTGTTCCCGTGAGCAGTCCGCCGAAGGCGACCGGCAGTCCGGCTCCCTTGCGCATCCGTATCAGCGCCGCCCGCACCTCGGCCGTCCCGTCCGGATCTCCCATCGCTGCCTCCCCGTCCCGGATCCGGAGGTGGAATCTCCGTATCCCTGAAATGCGGCCACCCCCGTTCGGGGGTGGTGAGACTCAGATCACCGTCGCACGATGCTAACCGTGCGGGCCCGCGATGCGCCCCGCAATCTGGAGGACACGTGACGTCATCGAAGCCGAGGAACGCAGGGGCTGCCGCCGGAGCGCCGGGCTCCGCCGCGGAGTTCCGCGCCGCCCGGGACTTCCTGCTCGCGCACCGCGAGGACTGGCAGGCCGCGTACGAGGGCTTCGCCTGGCCCCGTCCCGCGGAGTTCAACTGGGCGCTGGACTGGTTCGACGCCGTCGCCGAGGGCAACGGCCGCACCGCCCTGTGGATCGCCGAGGAGGACGGGACCGAGCTCAGGCTGTCCTTCGACGACCTGCGCCGCCGCTCGAACCGGGTCGCCAACTGGCTGCGCGGGCAGGGCGTGCGCGCGGGCGACCGGATCCTCGTCATGCTCGGCAACCAGGCCGAGCTGTGGGAGACCGCGCTGGCCGCGATGAAGCTGCGCGCCGTGGTCATCCCGGCCACCCCGCTGCTGGGCACCGCCGACCTCGCCGACCGCGTCGAGCGCGGCCGGGTCTCCCACGTGCTCGTACGGGCCGAGGACAGGGCCAAGTTCGCGGACGTGCCGGGTTCCTACACCCGGATCGCGGTCGGGGAGGGGGCAGCCGAAGGGAAGACCGAAGGGAAGGGCGAGGAGAAAGCCGAGGGGAAAACCGAAGGGGAAGGGGAAGGCGAAGGGGAAGCGGAAGGGGCCTGGATCTCCTACGCCGGCGCCGACCACGCCGACGACACCTTCACCCCCGACGGCCCCACCCGCGCCGACGACCCCCTCCTCCTCTACTTCACCTCCGGCACCACGGCTCGCCCCAAGCTCGTCGAACACACCCACATCTCCTACCCCGTGGGCCATCTGACGACCATGTACTGGATCGGGCTCCGGCCCGGCGACGTCCACCTCAACATCTCCTCGCCCGGCTGGGCCAAGCACGCCTGGTCCAGCCTCTTCGCCCCGTGGAACGCCGAAGCCACCGTCTTCGTGCACAACTACACCCGCTTCGACCCCGCCCGCCTCATGGCCGAAATGGACCGGGCGGGCGTGACGAGCTTCTGCGCCCCGCCGACCGTGTGGCGGATGCTCATCCAGGCCGACCTCGGCGGGCTGCGCACCCCGCCCCGCGAGGCCGTGGCCGCGGGCGAGCCCCTCAACCCCGAGGTCATCGAGACCGTACGGCGGGCCTGGGGCGTGACGATCCGCGACGGCTTCGGGCAGACCGAGACCACCGTGCAGATCGCCAACCCGCCCGGCCAGCCCCTGAAGGTGGGCTCCATGGGCCGCCCCAGCCCCGGCTTCTCCGTCGTCCTCCTCGACCCCCGCACGGGCGAACCGGCCGCCGAGGGCGAGATCGCCCTCGACCTCTCCGCCGGCCCGGTCGGCGTGATGACGGGCTACGCGGGCGACCCGGAGCGCACCGCGGAGGTCATGGCCGGCGGCTACTACCGCACCGGCGACATCGGATCCCGAGACGCCGACGGGTACATCACCTACGTGGGCCGGAGCGACGACGTGTTCAAGTCCAGCGACTACAAGGTGTCCCCGTTCGAGCTGGAGAGCGCGCTCCTGGAGCACGAGGCCGTCGCCGAGGCCGCGGTGGTCCCCGCCCCCGACCCGCTGCGGCTCTCCGTGCCCAAGGCGTACGTCGTCCTCGCCGAGGGCTGGGAGCCCGGCCCGGGGACCGCCAAGGCCCTGTTCGCCCACTCGCGGGCCGTGCTCGCCCCGTACAAGCGCATCCGGCGCCTGGAGTTCGCCGAGCTGCCCAAGACCGTGTCCGGCAAGATCCGCCGCATCGAACTGCGCGAGCGCACCGCGCACGGCGGCGGAGACGAGTACCGAGAGGAAGACCACCGGTGACCACACCCTCGTACGCGGCCGGGAGCACCTCCATCCCGCTGATCGACGACACCATCGGTGCCGATCTCGCGTTCACCATCGAGCGCTTCGGCGACCGCGACGCCCTCGTCGACGTCCCCGGCGGACGCCGCTGGACCTACGCCGAGTTCGGGCGGGCCGTGGAGGAGATCGCCCTGGGGCTGCTGGCCAAGGGGGTGGCCAAGGGCGACCGCGTGGGCATCTGGGCGGTCAACTGCCCCGAGTGGGTCATGGTCCAGTACGCCACGGCGCGCATCGGCGCGATCATGGTCAACATCAACCCGGCCTACCGCGTCCACGAACTGGGCTACGTGCTGCGCCAGGCCGGCATCGGTGTGCTCGTCGCCTCCGTCGAGCACAAGGCCAGCGACTACCGCCGCATGGTCGAACAGGTCCGGGCCGACTGCCCCGCGCTGCGCGACGTCGTCTACATCGACGACCCCACCTGGGCGGGCCTCATCCGGAGCGGGGAGACCGTGCCGCGCGAGCGGCTCGCCCAGCGCGAGGCGCAGCTGAGCTGCCACGACCCCGTCAACATCCAGTACACCTCCGGGACCACGGGCTTCGCCAAGGGAGCCACCCTCTCCCACCACAACATCCTCAACAACGGCTACTTCGTGGGCGAGCTCCTCGGCTACACCGAGGCCGACCGGGTCTGCCTGCCCGTGCCCTTCTACCACTGCTTCGGCATGGTCATGGGCAATCTCGCCGTCACCAGCCACGGCGCCTGCGCCGTCATCCCGGCCCCGGCCTTCGACGCCACCGCCGCCCTGCACGCCGTCGAACGCGAGCGCTGCACCTCGCTCTACGGCGTGCCCACGATGTTCATCGCCGAGCTGGAGCTGCCCGACTTCGCCACGTACGACCTCTCCTCGCTGCGCACCGGCATCATGGCCGGCTCGCCGTGCCCGACCGAGGTGATGAAGCGGGTCATGGGCGAGATGCACATGTCCGAGGTCGCCATCTGCTACGGCATGACCGAGACCTCGCCGGTCTCCACCCAGACCCGGCGCGGCGACGACATCGCGCGGCGCACCGGCACCGTCGGCCGGGTGCTGCCGCACATCGAGGTGAAGGTCGTCGACCCGGAGACGGGGGAGACCGTCGGCCGCGGCGAGCCGGGCGAGCTGTGCACGCGCGGCTATTCGGTGATGCTCGGCTACTGGGACGAGCCGGAGCGCACCGCCGAGGCCGTCGACGCCGAGCGCTGGATGCACACCGGCGACCTCGCCGTGATGGACGAGGACGACTACGTGCGGATCGTCGGCCGCATCAAGGACATGATCATCAGGGGTGGGGAGAACGTCTACCCGCGGGAGATCGAGGAGTTCCTCTACACCCACCCCAAGATCTCCGACGTGCAGGTCATCGGGGTGCCCGACGAGAAGTACGGCGAGGAGATCATGGCCTGCGTGATCCTCCGCGACCCCGAGCGGCCGCTCAGCCGCGACGAGCTCGCCCGCTTCTGCCGCGGCCGGCTCGCGCACTACAAGATCCCGCGCTATCTGCGGATCCTGGACGCGTTCCCCATGACGGTCAGCGGCAAGGTGCGCAAGGTGGAGCTGCGCGACCAGGCGAGCGCGGGGCTCGCGGCGGCGGAGGCCTGACCGGGGCGGAGGTCTCACCGGGCGGAGGCCTGAACGGAAAGGGGGCCCGGCGCCCGGCCGGCGCCTGAGGCGGACCGGCCGGGGCGGGCGGCGAAGGACCGGTGCGTGGGCGGCCCCGAAAAGCTGGAGGGGCCCGCGATCCCCCGTATGTTTCGCGGGCCCGGTACGAAGTCTCCGCCCACGGGCACCCAACCCGCCATCGCCCGGGCGTTGTTCAGAGGAAAAATTGAGCTTGGCGGTACGGGCGGCTCAGGCGGGCCCGCGCTCGACGAGCTCGTCGGCCGGGCCGTTCAGCGGCTGCGGAGTGCCGGTGAGGTCCATCACGAACAGCGGAAGGCGCAGGTCGTCCGCCCGGGAGCGGGCCTCGTGGGCGTAGCCGGCGAGGGAGAAGAAGACGCCGGATGCGGAGTCCACCATGGCGTGCAGCCACAGGCACTCGACCGCCCGCAGCGAGGTGGGCACGGTGGACGGGTCGACCCGGGCGACGAGGGCGCCCGCGCGCAGGTCGGCGCCGGCCGCCTCCGGATCTCCCGGCCGGGTGACGCCCGTGCAGCCCAGCCACGTCAGATAGCGCTCGGCGGCGGCCAGCGCGTCGTCGGCGGTCCGGATGGGCTCCGGCCGGAAGGCGGGGCGCTGCGCCGCGGCGTGCTGCTCACCGGCTCCCGTCCCCGCCCCCGCTCCCGCCGCCGCTCCGGCTCCGGCGCCGTCGTCCCCGGCACCATCGCCGTCGCTGCCGTCGCTGCCGTCGTCCCCGGGCGCGGGTGCGGTCGCGGGCCCCGGCGAACGGACGGGCAGGCGCACCACCGTGCCGCAGGAGCAGCCGAATTCCGGCCGCGGCCACTGGTCCTGGCGGTCGCAGGAGGGGCAGCGGACGGCCACCCAGGCGTCGCGCCAGGTGCGGTGCGCCAATAACTCGGGGGAGGCGTCCGCCTGCACCGGCAGCGTGAGCGGCGCACCGCACGCGCAGGGGAAGGTGGGCGGGGTGAAGGAGTGCTCGCGACGGCACGTCGGGCAGTGAACCGGCACGCTCTTGGCCATATTCGGCTCCAGCAACGGGTCCGTGAGTAGGGGTACGGGCCCATCGTCCACGATGCGGGCGCGCCGGGGGAGCGAATGCCGAAGTGGGCAGCCGTGCCCCCCGCGCCTCATGCGTCGCCGCCGAGCGCGAGGGCGCATGTGCCCGTCGTGCGCCAGCGCTACGGTACGGGTTCGCTCTCGCGGACGGCGTCGATGTCCGGGCCGTGCGGGGTGTCCGCCTCGCGCTCGATCATGATCTCCACCAGGACGGGCCGTGAGGTCGCGGCGGCCTCCTTGCGCGCCCACTCGATCGCCGGCCGGATCTCCCCGGGGCCCGTCACCCGCCGCCCCGAACAGCCGTACGCCTCCATCAGCTTGACGTGGTCCGTTCCCGTCTCGTCGTAGTGGACGTCCACCTGGTAGTTCATCCCGTAGCCGGCCGAGGCCTGGCGGATCAGGCCCAGGTACGTGTTGTTCAGCATGATCAGCACGAAGGGGACGTCGTACTGCGCGGCCACCGCCAGCTCCTCCACCGTGAACTGGAAGCCGTAGTCGCCGACCACGCCGACGACCTCCTCCGCGCCCCGGCCCATGCCCTGCAGCGCCTTCTTGACGCCGATCGCGGCCGGCACTTCCCAGCCGAGCGGGCCCGCTTGCCCGCAGACCTGGTAGTGGCGCGGCCGGTGGGCCTTCTGATGCTGGCCGCCCCAGATCTGGTACAGGCCGATGGCCGTGACGAACCACGTGTCCGCGCCGAAGATCTCGTTGATCTCCTTGTAGACGCGCGGCGCCTTCACGGGGACCGTGGCGAAGTCCTCGCGGCGGGTGAGGGTGCGCTTCAGCTCCCGGCAGCGCGCGGCCCACGCTCCCGGCTGCGTGCCGTGCCCGGCGCCGTACCCCGCACGGCGGGCCTTCGCGGCGGCCAGCAGGGCGGCGAGGAACAGCTTCGCGTCGGAGACGATCCCCAGGTCCGGCTCGAAGACCTTGCCGAGCTGGGAGGGGTCGACGTCGACGTGGACGAAGGACCGCCGCCCCCGGTAGACGGAGAGGTCCGCCCCCGTGTGCCGGTCGCCGAAGCGGGCGCCGACGGCCAGGACGAAGTCCGCCTCCAGGAAGGAGGCGTTGGCGTACCGCTGCGAGGTCTGGATGCCGGTGGTGCCCATGTTCAGCTCGTGGTCGTCCTCGACGGCCCCTTTGCCCATGAGCGTCACCTGGAACGGCACCCCCAGGTACTCCACCAGCTCCCGCAGCTCGTCCGCCGCCCCGGAGAGGATCACCCCGCCGCCGGCCAGGACGAGCGGCCGCTCGGCGGCCAGCAGCAGGTCGAGCGCGGCCTCCACGCGCGGCGGGTGCGGGGCGACGACGGGCACCGGAAGGCGCGTGTCCAGCGCCGGGTCGTAGCGGATCCCGCGGCGGGCGACGTCCACGGGGATGTCGATCAGTACGGGGCCGGGGCGCCCCTCGCGCGCGGTGCGGAACGCCTCCCTGAACGCCCACGGGATCTGCGCCGCCTCCTTGACCTGCACGGCCCGCTTGGTGACCGGCCGGACGATCTCGACGATGTCGACGGCCTGGAACGCCTCCTGGTGGAGCTTGGCGGAGACCGCCTGCCCGGTGACGCACACCATCGGGACGGAGTCGGCGAACGCGGTGTACAGGCCGGTGACGAAGTTGGTGCCGCCCGGGCCCGAGGTGGCGATGGCGACGCCGGGCCTGCCGTTGGTGCGCGCCCAGCCGTCGGCCATGTGCGTGGCCCCGGCCTCGTGACGGACGATCAGGTGCTCGATGCCGCCCACGGCTTCCAGCGCCTGGTACAGCGGCAGGATCGCGGCGCCGGGGCAGCCGAAGGCGACGTCCACGCCCTCGTCCTTGAGGATGTGGACCGCGGCGTGCATGGCGGGCATCGTCGTCATCGCCGCGCCCTCCCGGCCCCGGAAGCGGGTGCCTGCCCGGCCCCGGAGGCGGGTGCCTGCCGGGCGTCGGAGGGCTGCCGCCCGGCGCCGTGGGTCCGCTCGATG
>NZ_JBAMDC010000295.1:0-8170 GCF_036961605.1 Streptomyces sp. KLMMK | reverse complement strand
GGGCAGCGCGAAGGGGCTTCCCGCGGCGCTCATGCCAGCCCCCGTCCCGCCAGCAGGGCGTGCAGCGCCCCTGCCGACTCCGCCACGCTCTGCCCGTGCGCCTCGATCCGCAGGTCCGGGTCGGCCGGCGCCTCGTAGGGGTCGTCGACACCCGTCAGCCCGGAGATCTCGCCCGCCGCCTGCCGCGCGTACAGGCCCTTGACGTCCCGCACCGAGCACACCTCGACGGGCGTGGCCACGTGCACCTCCAGATAGCCGGTGCCCCGCTCCTGGTGGTGCTTGCGCACCGCCTCGCGGGAGTCCGCGTACGGCGCGATCACGGGGACGAGCACCTTCACGCCGTGCGCGGCGAGCAGCTGCGCGACGAAGCCGATCCGCCGCACATTGGTGTCCCGGTCCGCCCGGGAGAAGCCCAGCCCGGCCGAGAGGAACTCACGGATCTCGTCGCCGTCCAGCACCTCCACCCGGTGTCCCTCGTCGCGCAGCCGCCCGGCCAGCGCCCGGGCGATCGTGGTCTTGCCCGCGCTCGGCAGGCCGGTGAGCCAGATGGTGGCCCCGCTCATCGCTTGCTCCTGCTCCTGTGTCATCCGTGCAGCCCGCATTCGGTCTTGGCCAGCCCGGCCCAGCGGCCGGCGCGCGCTTCCTCGCCCGCGGCGACCCTGCGGGTGCAGGGGGCGCAGCCGACGGAGGCGTAGCCGTCCATCAGCAACGGGTTGGTCAGCACGCCGTGTTCGGCGACATACGCATCCACATCCTCCTGGGTCCAGCGGGCGATGGGGGAGACCTTCACCTTCCGCCGCCGCGCGTCCCAGCCGACGACGGGGGTGCCCGCGCGGGTGGGGGACTCGTCGCGGCGCAGCCCGGTCGCCCAGGCGTCGTACGCGGCGAGCCCGCGCTCCAGCGGCTCGACCTTGCGCAGCGCGCAGCACAGGTCGGGGTCGCGGTCGTGCAGCCGGGGTCCGTGCGCGGCGTCCTGTTCGGCGACGCTCGCGCGGGGCGTGAGCGTGATGACGCTGACGTCCATCACGGCGGCGACCGCGTCGCGGGTGCCGATGGTCTCCGGGAAGTGGTAGCCGGTGTCGAGGAAGACGACGTCGACGCCGGGCAGGGCGCGCGAGGCGAGGTGGGCGACGACCGCGTCCTCCATGGAGGAGGTGACGCAGAAGCGCTCCCCGAAGCTCTCGGCGGCCCAGCGCAGTATCTCCGGCGCCGGGGCCTCCTCCAGCTCGCGGCCCGCCTGTTCGGCGAGCTCCCGCAGATCGGTGGTGGTCATGAGGTGCCGTCCCCTTCGCCGGGTACGGGCGCGGGGCCCCGGTGGCGCGGGGCCAGCAGCCCGAGGAACGACAGCCGGAACGCCCGGCTGCAGGCGGCGCATTCCCAGGCGCCGTGCCCCTCCTCGGAGGGGCGAAGGTCCTCGTCGCCGCAGTAGGGGCAGTAGAAGGGGGCGGCGCGTCCGCTCATGACAGGTCCGCCTCACCGGCGCGCGCGACCCAGGCCGCGAACCGCTCGCCTTCCTCGCGCTGTTCGGCGAAGCGGGTCAGCACCCGCTCGATGTAGTCGGGCAGTTCCGCGGAGGTGACCTTCAGCCCGCGGACCTTGCGGCCGAAGCCGGCCTGCAGGCCCAGCGCGCCGCCCAGGTGCACCTGGAAGCCCTCGACCTGGCGGCCGTCCGCGTCCAGCACGAGCTGGCCCTTGAGGCCGATGTCGGCGGTCTGGATGCGGGCGCAGGCGTTGGGGCAGCCGTTGATGTTGATGGTGACCGGCTCCTCGAAGTCCGGCATCCGGCGCTCGAGTTCGTCGATCAGCGAGGCGCCGCGCGCCTTGGTCTCCACGATGGCGAGCTTGCAGAACTCGATGCCGGTGCAGGCCATCGTGCCGCGCCGGAAGGGGGAGGGCGTGACCTGGAAGCCCAGCGCCTCCAGCCCGGCGACGAGGGAGTCCACCTGCTCCCGCACCACGTCCAGGATGATCATCTTCTGTTCGACCGTGGTGTTGAGCCGGTCCGAGCCGTGGGCCGCCGCCAGTTCGGCGATCTTGGTGAGGGTGGCGCCGTCCACCCGGCCGACGCGCGGTGCGAAGCCCACGTAGAAGCGGCCGTCCTTCTGCTCGTGCACGCCTATGTGATCGCGCCAGCGGTTGCCCGGCTCGGCCGGCGGCGGCCCGTCGGCGAGCTTCCGCTTCAGGTACTCGTTCTCCAGGACGTCGCGGAAGCGCTCCGGACCCCAGTCCGCCATCAGGAACTTCAGCCGGGCGCGGGTGCGCAGCCGCCGGTAGCCGTAGTCGCGGAAGATGCCGACGACACCCGCCCACACGTCCGGCACGTCCTCCAGCGGCACCCAGGCGCCGAGCCGCTCCCCGAGCCGGGGGTTGGTGGACAGCCCGCCGCCCACCCAGACGTCGAAGCCGGGCCCGTGCTCGGGGTGGACGACGCCGACGAACGCGATGTCGTTGATCTCGTGGACCACGTCCTGCACCGGCGAGCCGGAGACCGCCGACTTGAACTTCCGCGGCAGGTTGGAGAATTCCCTGCTGCCGATGTAGCGGCGCTCGATCTCCTCGATCGCCGGCGTGCCGTCGATGATCTCGTCAGCGGCGATCCCGGCGACCGGCGAACCGATGATCACGCGCGGGCAGTCGCCGCACGCCTCCGTCGTGGACAGCCCGACGGCCTCCAGCTTCTCCCAGATGGCCGGCACGTCCTCGATGCGCACCCAGTGCAGCTGGATGTTCTGGCGGTCGGTGATGTCCGCCGTGCCGCGGGCGTAGGTCTGCGAGACCTCGCCGATGGCGCGCAACTGGGCGACGGTGAGCCGGCCGCCGTCGATGCGGACCCGCATCATGAAGTACTCGTCGTCCAGCTCCTCCGGCTCCAGGATCGCGGTCTTGCCGCCGTCGATCCCCGGCTTGCGCTGGGTGTACAGCCCCCACCAGCGCATCCGTCCGCGCAGGTCCGCGGGGTCGATGGAGTCGAAGCCGGCCTTCGAGTAGATCGTCTCAATGCGTGTCCGCACGTTGAGACCGTCGTCGTCCTTCTTGAACTGCTCGTTGCCGTTGAGCGGGGTGAAGTGGCCCACGGCCCACTGGCCCTCGCCGCGGTGGCGGCCGGCCTTGCGGCGGGACGTGGCGGCGGAGGGGGTGTGCGAGGTGGCAGCCATGGCGGTATGTCCTTCGGTGGCCTGCGGGTACGCCCACGGGCGCCCCCGGCACCTGCGGACGGGTACGGGTGGTGACCCGGTCCGGGTGCGGGTGCTCACGGGGCTGCGTGGGTGCGCAAGGGGGACGCTCGTCCGCGGCATCGGGGACGGCGGGGGAGCGGGCGAAAGTCAGGAAACGGCAGTGCTGGTGCTGAGACGTCAGCCCGCCGGACAGATGGCGCTGGACACGCGGACGAGGTCGACGTGACGCCGACTCACCAAGACGATTCCAGCTCCGGACATGGGGGAAGCGTGGCACGGCGGGATCCGGCCAGTCCACCATTGTCCGTAATATGGACGATCCCGTCCCGCAATGCGGGACGGGATCGCTCGGCGGCCTGTGCCGCCCGTGACGGGTGCGGTGCCTGTGCTCAGGCGTGGGCGCCCGGCCAGGGCCCGGGCGGGGCGGCCTCCGGCTGCTCCTCGGTCTTGGTCGCAAACAAACGGAAGCCGCGCTTCTCGTAGTTGGCCACCGCGTGCTCGCCGTCCAGGCTGCAGGTGTGCAGCCAGACCCGCCTGGTCGGCTCCAGGCCCTCCCAGCGGTCGGCCAGGTCCCAGGCCCGCGCGGTGCCGTACGCCAGCAGGTGGCCGCCGATGCGGCGGCCGCGGAACGCAGCGATCAGCCCGAAGTAGACGATCTCGACCGTGCCCCCGGGCTGCGCCTCCAGTTCCATGTAGCCCGCCGGCGTCCCGTGCTCGTACGCCACCCAGGTCTCGACCCCGGGCCGCTCCAGGTGCGCGCGCCACTGCTCGTAGCTCCAGGGCAGCCGGTCGAGCCAGGTCACGTCGCCGCCGACGGCCGTATAGAGGAACCGGCTGAACTCGGGCGAGGGCACCTCGGAGCGGACGATCCGGATGCCGGACGCGGCGTCCGGCACCTGGACGGGCACGAGGTCGGCGGACGAGGTCTGTTCCAGCGACCAGGTGGTCACGGTGGTCGTACGGATGCTCATACGCCCAGCGAACCACGGGACGGGCCGCACGTTGTACGGGGGGCCGCCCGAAGGGCCGTGCGGCTCCCGGCCCCGGGCCGGGGTGCCGGCCCGGTCAGCGGGTCCGGGCGCGGTCCGTCAGGACTACCGGGGCCGTTGACGAGGGGAGGAGGTCTTCGCCGCGGGGCGGGGTCAGGAGGTGGACGTCCACGCCGTCCGCGAAGCGGTACGGGCGGTGGCCGAGCACGCCGCCCAGGGTGCGGCGCATGCGGGACATCTCCGCGCGGACCGTGACCGTGCGGGAGGCGTCGCCGAACAGGTCCGCCGCGAGCTCCGCGGCGGAGCGGCCCCCGGGGTGCCGCGCCAGCACGTACAGCAGCTCGGCGTGGCGCGGGCTGAGCTCCTGCGACCACTCGCCCGCGGCACCCGCGACCGTGACCGTCCAGCGGCGCGGGCCGCGCACGTCGAGGACGACGCGGTTGGGCACGAGCTCGGCGCGCGGCGCCTCCTCCACCTGCACCAGCCAGCCGTCCGGCAGCGGCGCGAGCGAGCACAGCCCGAGCGAGGGCAGCCACGCCCGCCCCGCCTGCACGGACTTGGGCAGGGCGACCCGGCCGACCGGCCCCATGCCGGTCACCGCCGCCGCCCACCCGTCGCGGTCCACTACCAGCGCCCGCCCGCTCACCCGGGCCAGCATGGGGGCGGCGACCGCCCGCAGCCGCTCCACCGACTCCCAGTGCCGGGCCCGCAGCTCGCCCTCGCCCAGCTTCGCGACCGCCGTGACCAGGGGCAGCGTGGCGGGGTTGAACACCGGCGCCGGGCCACTGACGTTCAGCACGCCCAGCAGCCGCCCGTCGCGCGGATCGTGCAGCGGGGCCGCCGCGCACGTCCACGCGTGGTGGGTGCGGACGAAGTGCTCGGCCGAGCGCACCTGCACCGGCCGCCGCTCGACGAGCGAGGTGCCGATGCCGTTGGTGCCCACGAGCTCCTCGGCCCACGACGCCCCCACGTCGAAGCCGAGCCGGTCGGCGCTGCGCAGCACGCCGGGGTTCCCCTGCCGCCACAGCACCCGGCCCTCGGCGTCCGTGACGGCCATCAGGTGCCGCTCGATGTCGACGACCGAGCCCAGGCCCTCGTGCAGCTGGCCGAGCAGCGCCGCGAGCGGCGAGCGCTGCCGCCGCTGCTCGACCTCGTCGGCCGGCAGCGGCGGGGACGAACCGCCCTGCTCCGGATCGACGCCCCGCAGCCGGACGCGGTGCCAGGACTGCCCGATGACCGGGCGCGGGGGCACGGGAGGCCGTGCGTCACCCAGGCAGGCCTCCCGGACGGCCGGCAGCAGGCGTTCGTCGGTGGTTCCGCGGTTCACGCTGCCATGGTGCCGTCCCGCGGGCCCGTCCGGCGGGGCATCCGCAGGATTGCAACTCCATGCAACCGTTGCGCGGGGGCCCGCCGCGGGCGGATGGTGTGGGAGAGCGGCCGGAGGGTGGTGCCGAGTCGGCGCAGCATCACCCTCCACCGGACGCTCGTCCCGCCCCGTGTCGCCCGTCTGTTCGGCGGGCGTGCGAGCCGACGCTGCCAGGGCGGATACGGTTAGAGCGTGCAGGCAGCAAACGAATCACCGGGGCGTCGGGCCGGCCGGCTGCACAGGGCTCGCGTCCTGTACCGAAATGTCTCGAAACGCAGGATGGCGTGGCTTCTTCTGAAGGACACGGTCAACTCCTGCATCGAATACCGCGTCACCGGGCTCGCGGCGGAGGCCGCGTTCTTCACCCTGCTGTCGCTGCCGCCGCTGCTGCTGGGCCTCCTCGGCCTGCTGGGCTACCTGGACGACTGGACCGGCACCAACACCATCGGCTCCATCCAGGAGAACATCCTCAAGGCGTCCGCGACGGTCCTCAGCGACAAGGGCGTCAACGAGATCGCCCGGCCCCTGCTGCGGGACGTCACCAAGGGCCGCCCGGACGTCATCTCCGTCGGCTTCGCCATCGCGTTGTGGTCCGGTTCGCGCGCCGTCAACGTCTTCGTCGACACCATCACGATCATGTACGGGCTGGAGGGCAAGCGCGGCATCGTCCGGACCCGCCTGCTCGCCTTCCTCCTCTACATCGTCGCCCTCCTCATCGGAGCGGTGGCGCTGCCGCTGATGGTCGCCGGGCCCGAGGCGGTGGTGGACGTCGTGCCCTGGAGCGCCGACGTCGTGCGCTTCCTGTACTGGCCCGTCGTCATCCTGCTGTGCATCGCCTTCCTGACCACGCTCTACCACGTGTCCGTGCCGGTCCGTTCGCCCTGGCAGGAGGACATCCCCGGGGCGCTCGTCGCCCTGACGATGTGGGTGTTCGGCAGCTTCCTGCTGCGCATCTACCTCACCCACACGGTGGAGGGGCTGACCATCTACGGCTCCCTCGCCGCGCCCGTCGCCGTGCTCCTGTGGATCGGCGTCTCGGCCTTCGCCGTGCTCGTCGGCGCGGCCGTCAACGCCGCGCTCGACCGGGTGTGGCCGTCGGTGGCCACCGCCGCCGCGCGCGCCGACGTCGACCGGCTGCGGGCCGCGGCCGCGGCGCAGGAGGCGGCCGAGCGCGCGGCCCGCGCGCTGGAGGCGAGCCTGGAGGACGACCTCGACGACTACGGCCCGGACGAGGGCGTGATCGGCCAGGACCGCGAGCCGCCCTCGGAGTTCCCGGAGCGGTGGGCCCAGTTCCTGCCCCCGGACGACGTCCGCTCGCGCCTTCAGAAGGAGGGCCACCAGCCCAAGCACGCGCGGCACGCGAAGCGGCGCGATTAGAGAGAAAAACCTTTCGCGCTCACCCTTCCGCCCTGCCTAAGCTCACCCCAGCGCGAAGGACGCGTGTTCCCAGGAGAGGAGGCGAGGACCGATGACTGTCACGGCCCGCACCCAGCAGAAGTCCGTCACTTCCCCCTCCTTTAAGGAACACCGTCTTGACCGAGCTCTCACACCCTCTCGCCCCCTACGGCTGGGACGAAGGGTTCGCTGACAGCTTCACCGCACACGCCGCCGGGGGCGCCGTCCCCGGCCGCATCGTCCGCGTCGACCGGGGCCGCTGCGACGTCGTCGTGCCCGCGCCGGACGGCACCGGCGTGCACACCGTGCAGGCCGACACCGCGCTCGTCACCACCGGCGACCCGCTGAACATCATGTGCACCGGCGACTGGGCCGCCGTCGACACCGACCGCGCGATGGTGCTCGCCCTGCTGCCCCGGCGCAGCGCGTTCGTGCGCTCCACGTCCTCCAAGCGCTCCGAGGGCCAGGTCCTCGCCGCCAACGTCGACCACGCGGTCATCGCGGTCTCCCTGGCCGTGGAGCTGGACCTGGGCCGCGTCGAGCGGTTCCTGGCCCTGGCCTGGGAGAGCGGCGCCGAGCCGATGGTCGTCCTCACCAAGGCCGACCTCGTCCCCGACCCCGTCGTCCTCGGCCACCTCGTCGCCGACACGGCGACCGTGGCCCCGGGCGCCCAGGTGCTCGCCGTCAGCGCGGAGACCGGCGAGGGCGTCGACGTCCTCGCCGCCTCCCTGGCCGGGGGCACGTCCGTGCTGCTCGGCCAGTCCGGCGCGGGCAAGTCCACCCTCGCCAACGCCCTCGTCGGCGAGGAGGTCCAGGGCGTCAATGCCGCCCGCGACCGGGACGGCAAGGGCCGCCACACCACCACCACGCGCAACATGCTCAAGCTGCCCTCCGGCGGTGTCCTGATCGACACCCCGGGCCTGCGCGGCGTCGGCCTGTGGGACGCCGAGAGCGGCCTCTCGCAGACGTTCTCCGAGATCGAGGAGCTGGCGGCCCGCTGCCGGTTCCACGACTGCGGGCACTCCGCCGAGCCCGGCTGCGCCGTCCTCGCGGCGGTCGGCTCGGGAGAGCTGGGGCAGCGGCGCCTGGACAGCTACCGCAAGCTGCAGCGCGAGAACGCGTGGATCGCCTCCCGCACCGACGCCCGGCTGCGGGCGGAGATCCGCCGCGACTGGAAGCAGAAGTCGGCGGAGGGGCGGGAGGCGTACGCCCGCAAGCGGGGCCTGTAGGCACGGCTCCCCCGC
>NZ_JBAMDC010000294.1:0-8180 GCF_036961605.1 Streptomyces sp. KLMMK | reverse complement strand
GCTCCCTCCTTGAAACAAGGTGAGTTTAGGTACTGGCGACACTCTGTGCCGAGCCGACTCCCGAGGTGAGCTTGCCCACACGGAGCGTGAACCGGAGGCCGTGTGCGCGCCAAAGTCCCCAGTTCTCCCACCGTACGCCGGGTATGAGGGTCTCCGTCGACCTTTGCATGTGGCGGAGCTCTCGACGTGTGCCGCCGGGCAGGAAAGAGCTTTCTTTGTTGAGTCCCTACGAAGGGGTGGCCCAAAGTTTGCGTGTGCGGGAACCGGCCCGGGGGCCGTTCGGCCGGGCGCGGGCCCCGAGGGGGTGCGGCTACGGATCCGGGCGCGCCTTCTCACCGGCTCCGTACCGACCCCTTGCTCATGGTTCTACCCGTGAGTAGCGTCCTTTCAGACGTGGGTACCCGCGGTAACCGCGGCAATCGCCCGCGGAGGGGCGGGCGAGGGCGCGACAAGGGGGTGGTGAAGGGGTGGTGATGACCCGGTTCCGGCTCCGCAGACCCGTCGCCGGCCTCGCCGCGCTCGCCCTCGCCGTGGAGGGCCTGGGCATCGCCCTGATCAACTGGATCCTCGGCGTCGTCGTCCGCCGCCAGCACATGTCCCTCGCGGGCAGCGACCCCGGCCTCATGGCCCTCGCCGCCTGGATCGCCGGCGGCCTCTTCGCCCTCTACCTGCTCCTGTGCGCCGTCGTCGCCCTCCGCGCCGCCCTCCGCGACCGCCCGCCCCGCGCAGCGGGAAGGATTCTGCTGATCACCTGCGGCGTCGTGCACGGCCTGCTGGGCGCGTTCTGCGTCGGCCTCGTCGGCTGGTCCGCGTTCGCGGCCGTCATGGCCGTCCTCGCCCTGATCGTCTGGACGCTGATGGTCTACGACCCGGAGCGCTGGGCTCAGCCCGTGGAAGCCGTCGTCCCGCGCTGACGCGCGGCCAACTTCGCCGCCTCCGCCGCCACGTGGCGCAGCGTGTCCGTCAGCCGGTGCCTGTGGCGGTGGAAATCCTCCAGTGGCACGGCGGCGGACACGGCGGACACGGCGGATGCGGCGGATGCGGCAGACATGCCGCGGTGGCTGCCGGGTGCGCCCGGCAGGACCGGTACGGGTACCGCCACGCACGCCACTCCCGGCGCGCACTCCTCGACCTCCACGGCGACCCCCTCCCGCCGCACGCGCCGCAGCTCCGCGTCCAGCCGGTCCGGCGACGTGATCGTCCGCGGCGTGATCGCCCGCATCCCCGTACCCGTGAGGTAGCGCATGCGCGCCGCCCGGGGCAGCGCCGAGAGCAGCACCTTGCCGTGGGCGGTCGCGTGCCCGTCGAGATCCCGGCCCACGCTGAAGCCGCCCGTCGACGGGTCGGCGGCGTTCCCGGCGAGCACGGCGATGGCCCCGTCGCGGTACGTGCTGAAGTACGTGTCCGCGCCCGCTTCCCGCCGGGCCGTGAGCAGGAGCGCGTGCACGGCGTCGTCCAGCTGCATCTGGCGCTGGAACGCCTGGTGCAGGACGGGCACGCGGTACCCGAGGGTGTAGCCGCCCGCGGTACGGACCAGATGCCCGCGGGCGGTGAGCGTGCCGAGGATCTCGTACACCGTGGACAGGCCGTAGCCGAGCTGTCTGGCCAGCACCTTGGCCGGGACGGGGGCGTCTGCCGCGGCCACTGCGTCCAGGACGTCGAGGGCGCGGTCCACGGACCGGGACATGGAGGTTCGGGTTCCTTCGAGGCTGGGCGGCTGTCGGCGGACCTCCCAGCCTCGCACAGGAGCCGTCGGCGTCAGCTCTTGACCGGCGCCTTCTCCCGGAGCAGCTCCACGAACGCCCTCATCCACGCGGGCTGGTCGTTCCACGCCCGCGCGGACACCATGTTCCCGTCGACGACGGCCTCCGCGTCCACGAACGTGCCGCCTGCCAGTTGCACGTCCGGCCTGCAGGCCGGCCACGCCGCCGTGCGGCGGCCCTTGAGGACGCCCAGCGGCGTCAGCGCGATCACGGCGTGGCAGATGTGCGCGATGGGCTTGTTCTGCGCGAAGAACCACCTGATGATCCGCTGGAAGTCCGGATCCAGCCGCAGGAACTCCGGCGCGCGGCCGCCGGGGATGACGACCGCGGCGTAGTCCGACGGGTTCACGTTCGCCAGCGCCACGTCCGCGGGCCAGCTGTGGCCGAGCTTCTCCGTGTACGTGTCGAAGCTCGCGACGAAGTCGTGCACGACGAACTGGAGCTGCTTCACGGTGGGGGCGGCGATGTCCACCTCGTAGCCCTCCTCCAGCAGGCGCTGGTAGGGGTAGAGGACCTCCAGGTCCTCGGCGGCGTCACCAGTGGTGATCAGGATCCTCGGCATGGCGGCGGACTCCTCGGGGGTAGGAGGCGTAGCCGGATGGCTTCCGGCCTACACCGGAATATGCGCTTTGACATGTCCGAGGAAACTTGCCCAGGTGGTGTTGTTGATGGTGAGGGTGCCGCCGGTTGGGTTCTTGGAGTCGCGTATGTGCACCGGTGCGCGGTCTGGGCGTCTGCCCACTTCTACGCAGTCGCCGCCGCCGGGGTCGCTGTAGCTGGACTTGTGCCACGCGAGGGCGGCTTCCAGGCAGTTGCCGCCGCTGGAGTCGCTGTAGCTGGACTTGTACCAGTGCAAGGTTGCTCTCATAGCTCTCCCGCCAACCGCTCGATAAGGCCCAGCGATTCGTCCGGGCCGAGGGCTTGTGCGCGGATCTTCGCATAGCGGTGGAAGCGACGGGTAACCTCAGGCGGGTCGCTGATCAGGTTGCTCGTGCCCTCCACCTCCAAGTAGACCAACATGCGGTGCTCCGGCGTCTGTACGAGCTTCATCGGCCCTTCAGCGCCAGCGTGCTCTCCGCGCAGCCCGCGGTCCATGGGCAGCACCTGAATGGTGACATTAGGGCGCCGCGCGTACTCGGCAAGGTGGTTCAGCTGCCCGCGCATCACGTCCCAGCTCCCAAAAGGCCGGCGTAGCACGGACTCTTCGAGGACCATCTCGATCAACGCCGTCGGGTCGCGGTCGAATACGGCTTTGCGCGCCATACGGGCCTCGACCAACTCGGACACGACGGCCTCCGGCAGTGGTGGATATCCGCCGCCAATGAGCGCCCGCGCATACTCCTCGGTCTGAAACAGTCCGTCGACCACGAAGTTCTCATACGTGCAGAGTGTCAGCGCCTGCTGCTCAAGGCGGGCGAAGTCCTTGAAATGCGTTGGGTACTTGTCCAGTCGTACATACTTCTTTGCCGCGGTGAAGATGCCCATACCGCAGCCGATGGCTGTCTCCAGTCCATCCAGCATCTTCTCGGTCGCAGGCTGTGCGCCCGTCTCCAGGGCGCTGATCGCTGACCCCGTGTAGCCGATCTGCTCACCCAGTTCCTCCTGTGTCATGCCCGCGAACTTGCGTAGCAACCGTGCGATGTCGGACGTGAGTTGCGCCGCCGTTGACGCCCGGTCCTTGTTCTCCTGGCTCGCCATTTCCCGGCCCCCGCCTTCCACCTGACTCAACTGTGGTCAAGGAACGTTCGACTGCAGCGCACTGTTAACAACAGTCCACGCTCCGTGATGGAAAACCTAGCGGCCGTCGGTGATGCTCGTCACATGAATCAGCAAGCTCGGCTGGCCGAAATCGACTGGCTCCCCGCCACCGGTCACCAACTCCGCAAAGCCGGCGTCCACTTCGACGCCGTCCGCGTCCACGGCAACGACGGCCGCCGTCTGGCCAATGCCATGGCCATGCTCACCCGCGGCCGGCCCGGTCCGATCATCGCGGAAGCGAACGACCGCAGGGCGATGTACTTCCTGGTCGAACCCGGAAGTACCGCCCGCCGCGCGTGGCCGAAAGGCGCCGAGCGCCTCACCGGGGAAGTCGGCGCGGCCGACTACATCCCCATTCCCGCGCTCTACGGGGCCACATGGCCCCTCTCGTGGTTCTGCGTTCCCACGCCCGACGGGCGCCTCGTGCACACGCTTCTTCTGCTGAGCACGGCCCGTGCATTTCTGGGGTGCGCCCCCCGAGTGGCGGAAGGAATGGTGACCGAGGCGCCATAACCTCGTTGGGGCGGTCATGATGAAGCGCATCGTTGCCGCCGCCGCTCTCACCGGCGCCGCTTTCGCCCTGACCGCCACCGCAGCCACGGCCGCTCCCATGCCGCAACCGCCCACTTCGAACGCGGGAGACGTGATGGCCCCGCCGGCGCCCGCTCCCGAGCCGCCGGCGACCAGCATCCACCCCGGGGCCACGAACCAGCTCGGCAAGCTGGATCAGCTCAACCAGCTGAACCAGCTGGGTCAGGCCCAGCAGGCCCTCGGCCCGGTCCTCGGGCTCCTCGCGCCGGTTGCCGGGGTGCTGCCGCTCTAGGCGGTCGCGTCGGCCCACAGCTCCGTGATCGACATCCCCAGCTCGGCGAGGAGCTTGCGGAGCAGGGGGAGGGAGAGGCCGATGACGTTGCCGTGGTCGCCGTCGATGCCCTCGATGAAGGGGGCGGAACGGCCGTCGAGGGTGAAGGCGCCCGCGACGTACAGCGGCTCGCGGGTCGCGACGTAGGCCGCGATCTCGGCGTCGGAGGGCTCCCCGAAGCGCACGGTCGTGGAAGCGGTCGCCGACACCCGGCGGCCCGTGGCCGTGTCGACGATGCAGTGGCCGGTCCGGAGGATCCCGGACCGGCCCCGCATCGCCTTCCAGCGGGAGGTGGCGTCCTCGGCGTCGTCCGGCTTGCCCAGGGCCTGCCCGTCCAGTTCGAGGACGGAGTCGCAGCCGATGACCAGCGCTCCGGCCGCTTCCGGCCGGGCGGCGACCGCGTCGGCCTTGGCCTCGGCCAGGACGCGCGCCAGCTCGGCGGGGGTCGGGGCGGTCAGCGCGTCCTCGTCGACGCCGCTGACGATCACCTCGGGCCTCAGCCCGGCGGCCTTGAGCAGGCCGAGGCGGGCGGGGGACTGGGAGGCGAGGACGAGGCGGCGCTGAGGGGTCATGCCCGCCATCGTAGACAACCGCGGCCCCCGCCCCCGGGCGCTTACTTCTTGATCACGGCCTGCATGACCTTCTTGGCGATCGGGCCGGCGAGGCCGCCGCCGGAGATCTCGTCGCGGTCGATGCCGGAGCCCTCGGGGTCGATGAAGACGGCGACCGCGACGGGGGAGCCGTCGCCCTGCTTGGCGTAGGAGACGAACCAGGCGTACGGGAGCTTCTCGTTGTTGACGCCGTGCTGCGCGGTGCCGGTCTTGGCGCCGACGGTGACGCCGTCGATGAGGGCCTTCTTGCCGGTGCCGTTCTGGGCGGTGTTCTCCATCATCTGCTGGACCTTCTTGGCCGTGCCGGCGGAGACGGCCTGCGACATGACCTCGGGCTTGTGCTTCTCCAGCGAGTTCAGGCCGGGGTCGCGCAGCTCCTCGACCAGGTACGGCTTCATGAGCTTGCCGTCGTTGGCGAGGGCGGCGGTCATCATCGCGATCTGCAGCGGGGTGCTGTCGAGGCTGCCCTGGCCCATGCCGGTGAGGGCGGTCTGCGGGCGGTCGAGGTTCTTGGGGTAGATGCTCTCGACGGTGCCGTTGGGGATGAAGATGTCCTTGTTGTTGAAGCCGAACTTCTCGGCGGTCTCCCGCATCTTGTCCTTGCCCAGCTTGTCGGCCAGGTCGAGGAAGACGTTGTTACAGGACCACTGGAGGCCGGCCTTGAGGGAGCCGTTGACGCACTCCTCGGTCTGGACGTCGTTACGGACCTTGGTGGTGCTGAGGGGGAGCGGGTACGGGACCGGGGCGCTGCCCTTGGCGTTGATGTCGCTGACGATGCCGTGTTCGAGGGCGGCCGCGGCGGTGAGGATCTTGAAGGTGGAGCCCGGGGGGTAGCGCTCCTTGATCGCCCGGTTGACCAGCGGCTTGTCCTTGTCGGCCTCCAGCTTCTTGTACGCCTCCTGGTCCTTCAGCGTGTTCCCCGCGAAGACCGAGGGGTCGTAGGAGGGGGTGGAGGCCAGGGCGAGGATCTTGCCGGTGCGGGGGTCGAGGGCGACGACCGCGCCCTTGTACTTGCCGAGGCCCTCGAAGGCGGCCTTCTGCGCCTTCGGGTCGATGGTCGTCACCACGTCGCCGCCGCGGGGCTTCTTCCCGCTGAGCATGTCGGTGGTGCGCTGCAGGAACAGCTTGTCGTCGGTGCCGCTGAGCAGCTTGTTGTTGACGAATTCGAGCTGGCTGTTGCCGTACAGCTGCGAGGAGTAGCCGGTGACCGGGGCGTACATCTCGCCGTCCTTGAACGTGCGCTTGTACTTGTAGTCGCCCGTGGTCTCGCTGGAGCCGGTGATCGGCTGGCCGCCGACGATGATGTTGCCGCGGGGCTGTGCGAAGGAGGCGATCTTCACCCGCTTGTTGTCCTTGTGATTGGCCAGATCGTCACTGCGGACGAACTGGATCCAGTTCGCCCGGACCAGCAGGGCCAGGACCAGCAATCCGACAAAGACGGATATGTGGCGCACGGGCTTGTTCATGGTGTGACGCACTCCCCGGTTCGCGGCATTTCACTAGCCATGATGAGGGATGGGGAGGATTTGGTTGCAGACGGCCTGTAACTGTGGGTTCCCTGTGACTCAGCCCATGCCGAGGATGACGAAGGCGATCACCATGCCGATCGCGAGCACGAGACCGGCCCGGCGGAGCATCGCCTGCGCCTCGCGCAGCTCCTCGGGGGGTTCGTTCGAAGGGTCGGACCACAGCATTGCCCCCATGGTGCCGCCGGGGGGTGCGGGCGCGCCTGAGTACGCGTACTCAATCGCCGGGGCGGGGGTGCTACGGCTTGAGCTTCGTGGCCTGGCCCTGGGGGACCAGCCACTTGTTGATGAGGAGGTTGGTCGCTTTGCCCTTGTTGGCGGGCCAGTACGTCGTCGTCCAGTAGTCCTTGATCAGCTTGGCCACCTCGGCGGGGTGCGTGGGCGCGGCCTCGGCGAGCATGCTGCCGCCGAAGGTCAGCTTCCAGCTCGCATCGGCGTAGCCGTAGTACATCGTGCTCTCCGCCACGGCGCCGGCAGTGGCGGCTGCAGCGGAGGTGAGCCGGTATCCCTGCGCGGAGACCGCGTCGAGCAACTCCTTCGTCGTGTTGCTCTTATCCGCTTCTGTGAAGACGTACCGCATGACAAAGGATGCGCCCTCGCTGCCCTTACCGGCGGCAGTGGTGAATTCCCGTAGCGCAGGGTTGACGCCGGCGACGTGCCCGCCCATCGAGTGCCCCCACACCGAGCCGACTTTGCCTTCGGCTATGAGTGCGTCGCGGGTCACGGACGCCAGGGAGCCCTTCCCGCCCGGTCGCATGCTCTGTTTCTCCCAGTCTTCCGTCTCCTCCCAGACACGGCCTGAATTGCAGGTGAAGAAGACGATGGTGATGTTTGCTGCGAGCGCGGGAGCGATCCCTTGGATGACCGACGCAGCATTCCTGGGAGTGACGCCGCCGACGCCGCAGAAGCCGGGATCGCCGTGCGCGAACAGCGCAAGGATGCGCACCGCGGCCGGGCTGCCCCCGGGCGGCGCGGCCGGGTCCGGTGGGGCCTTTGCGACGGCGGCCTTCAAGAGGGTGCCGATCGCTTGCACCGTCTCTTTCAGAGGGTGGTCCTTATCGGACATCGCCTCGCCGAACGCGACGTCCGAGGCGGTGACCTTCTTGCCTGTGACGCCCAGTGCCTTCTCCCGCTTGGCCCATGTCCCAGCGGCGTTACCGGCTTCTTCCCTGTCCCTCGCACTCGGCATCGGCTGGTAGAACGCCAGCGCCACCCCGTTCGGAAACTCCTTGACCAGCCGCTGCCCCAGCGCCGCCTCGGGGTCCGCCGGCTTCGCCGCCACCGGCGCGGGCGCCGCCACGTCGTCGCACTGGACCACCCGCACCCCCGCCGCCGACTGCTCCACGACATGCCCGAGCTCGTGGGCGAGCAGGGCCCGCCCGGCTTCGGTGTGCGGTGCGTACATGTCGCGTCCGAACACCACGTCGTGCCCCACCGTGTACGCCCTGGCGTGCAGACCCTCGGCCAGCCGGGCCGCCCGGTCGTCGCTGTGCGTGCGGACACGGCTGAAGTCGTACGAGAAGCGGGCGGACATGGTCCGGCGCGTCACGTGGTCCAGGGGAGCGCCGGGCGAGCGGGGGAGGAGGGCGCGGGCGGGCTCCGGGCCGGGGGCGGTGTGTCGCAGGGGCGCGTCCGGTGTGCGGGAGAGGAGTTCCTTTCC
>NZ_JBAMDC010000293.1:0-8219 GCF_036961605.1 Streptomyces sp. KLMMK | reverse complement strand
GCTGCCCCTGCGGCGGCACGGACGAGGAAGCGCGCGGGCCGCCACAGAGCCAGCGTCAGACCCGCCACGGGCAGTGTGAGCAGGACGACCTGAAGGGATGCCGCGATCAGGCCCAGCACCGGATAGCCGTCGGCGCCCGCGTGCTCGGCCAGCGACGTGATCGTCTGCCAGTCCGTGCGGAGCAACTGGGGCAGGTTGGCCAGCACCATGCACAGCTGCAGCGTGAGGGCGGGCACCAGGAACAGGACCCACGCCGCGACCACGATCTGCGGCCACCGCTTCAGCGCCTTCAGGCGCTCGTCCTCCGGGCGGCGCAGGACGACCCGTTTCAGGATCGGTCCGATGTACTTGAACAGGTCGGGGATCCCGACCAGATCGGCCACGATGTAGTAGCCGTCGAACCGCAGCGTGGGCAGCAGCTGCTGGACCATCTCCACGTGCACGGAGAAGATCGCCACCAGCAGGAGCGGGCTCCCGGTCACCTCGTACAGCGCCAGCAGGCCCAGCACGAACAGGGCATTGAAGTAGACCCCGCCCAGGTCCGCGCGGATGCGCCCGGCCCGCCCGAGCCGGTACGAGCTGGTGATGTCGGTGTAGAAGGCGGGCCA
This sequence comes from Streptomyces sp. KLMMK, assembly GCF_036961605.1. Classification (NCBI taxonomy): domain Bacteria; kingdom Bacillati; phylum Actinomycetota; class Actinomycetes; order Kitasatosporales; family Streptomycetaceae; genus Streptomyces; species Streptomyces sp. KLMMK. The sequence goes on along the minus strand of NZ_JBAMDC010000293.1, from coordinate 7,611 downwards.
CACCAGGTAGATGCCGCAGCCCATCGCCCCGGGCCGCACACCGCCGTAGCGGCAGGCCGCCCCGTGGCCCATCTCGTGGAACACGCAGGAGGCGACGGCCAGGAGGACGACGAGAAGGACGTCGGCCGGGGAGGAGAGCACGGACTGCAGCGCGGCGCCCGTGTCCTGGGTCATCCACAGCCAGACCTCGCCGAAGGCGAAGGCGCCCAGGGCGAGCAGGACGAGCAGGGGCCGGAACAGCCACGCGAACAGCCCGGCCAGGAACCATGTGGCGCGCTCCGGCAGCACCGCCAGGCGGAACCGGAAGGCGAGGAACGGGTCGCTCTTCTGCATGGGCGGGGGCGGCGAGCCGTCGCTGTAGGTCGTGATGCCGAGCGGGGCGAGCTTCTTGTCGATGACGTAGACGACGTGTTCCGCGGTGAACTGCCGCCCCGTCTCCCGGCTGACCCGCTCGGCCACCCGCGCGACGGGCCGGCCGTCCAGCGCCCGCGCGACCTGGTACAGCAGCGGGGGGAGCCGGACGATCTGCCCGTCGGGCCGGCAGACCAGGTGCGGCGGCTCGCGGTAGCCGGAGTCCTCGAACTCGCCGACCAGTTCCGTACCGGCCACCAGCGCGGGCAGTGTCATGGGCGCTCTCCGTGTGGGGACAGGGTTCGGGGAAGGGCCGGAAGCGTCCGGCCCTTCCCCGGTGTGTACGGCGGACCGCTAGGCGATCAGTGGCTGGAGACGGCCGCCGGGATGCAGTGCATGCCGGTCGCCGGGTTCTGCGAGTGCAGGCTGAGCGAGCTCAGCAGGCCGGCCGGCTGCTGCCGGTCCACGGACTGGCAGGCCGACAGCATGGTGGTGCCGTGGTCGGAGGCGGGCGGAGCGTAGACGCCGCCGCCCGAGGCCGTCGCGGCGCTGCTGCTGGAGCTGCCGGCACCGGCGCCGGCGCCGCCGTCGCCGTCCCCGGCGGGGCCGTACGCGAGCGGGGCGGCCACGATGCCCATGACCGTGCGCTCGGGCAGGAGCTCGCCCGCGACGCCGTCGAGTTCCTCGAAGCTGATGGCGTTGTCCATTCCATTCCCCTTCTCTGATTACGGATTGCGGATCAGTGCTCAATGGGTGGAGATGGCCGCGGGAATGCACGTCGTCGTGTAGCCGGGGTCCTGGGAGGCGAGTCCCAGGAAGACGAGGAGCGGAGGACTTCCCGCGTTCTGCCGGTACTGGCAGGCGTAGGCGACCGTCGTGCCGTGGTCGGTCTTCACCATCGCCGGATAGACCGGCTGGTCGGTCCCCGCCGACAACATGCTCGACAGCGCGAGCCGCGGTGGGAGCTCTTCGCCCGACAGGCGTTCGAGCTCCCCGAAAGTGACGGCGGATCCCATGGTTGTTCCCTCCCTAGGGGCGACATCGTCCCGGCGTCGATCCCCGCGGGAGGTTAACCAGGAGGGGAATGTCCGACACTTCGCCAACACCCCTATCACCCGGTCGAGTTAGGGTTTGCCCCGTGAGGGTGCAGGGGCGAACGCGCGTACCGGGTCAAAGGGGTGCACGAGTCAATTGGCTTGATTGACCGCATACTTCACGCCTTGTTCAGCTTGGCGGCTTCCGGCCCTTTCGACAGACTCACGGCCCCTGTCAACGTGGACCCGCACCGGCGGTCGCCCGACCGCCGCCCAGAGCTCAGGGAAAGGAAGGCGACGATGCCTCCGATTCCGGTCAAGCCCGGCGTCTACCGGTTCTACGCCCACATCATCGGCCCGCCGGCGCTCATCACCGCCCGCGAGCACGCTCTCGACCACGGCCTGCCGGTCAACACCGACCGCCCGCTGTACCCGCCGATCCTCCAGGAGTGGAACGTCCAGCCGGCCGAGCCCATCCCGGGCTCCCCGTACGTGATCTCCCTCGCCGACGACTTCGACGAGGACGACACGACGACCCCCGGGCTCATCGTCGCCGAGCAGAAGCTCTGGGCGAACAGCGTGAACCGGGACCAGTGGACGAAGTGGATCTTCACTTCGGCCGTCGGCGGTCTCCAGATCATCGACGAGAAGGACCAGCTGGCCCTGGCCGCCGGGCACTTCGGTGAGCAGATCAAGCTCGTCCCGCCCAGCAAGGCCGACTTCCACCAGGTCTGGACGCTGGACTTCCTGCGCCCGCTGGACGCCTAGACGCGCGAGGGCCGCACCCCGTTCGTACGGGGTGCGGCCCTCACCGCTCGCTTACCGGAACCGCTTACTTGCGGATCAGGCTCCGGAGCACGTACTGCATGATGCCGCCGTTGCGGTAGTAGTCCGCCTCACCGGGGGTGTCGATGCGGACGACCGCGTCGAACTCCACGCCCGTGTCGGTGGTGACCTTGACCGTGCGGGGCGTGCGGCCCTCGTTGAGCTCGGTCACACCGGTGAAGGTGAAGGTCTCCTCGCCGGTCAGGCCCAGCGACTCGGCCGAGGCACCCTCGGGGAACTGCAGCGGCAGGACGCCCATGCCGATGAGGTTCGAGCGGTGGATGCGCTCGTAGGACTCGGCGATGACGGCCTTGACGCCGAGGAGCGCGGTGCCCTTGGCGGCCCAGTCGCGGGACGAGCCCGAGCCGTACTCCTTGCCGGCCAGGACGACCAGCGGGATGCCCTGCTCGATGTAGTTGCGCGAGGCGTCGTAGATGAAGGAGACGGGGGCGCCGTCCTTCGTGAAGTCGCGGGTGAAGCCGCCCTCGGTGCCCGGCGCGATCTGGTTGCGCAGGCGGATGTTGGCGAACGTGCCGCGGATCATGACCTCGTGGTTGCCGCGGCGCGAGCCGTAGCTGTTGAAGTCACGACGCTCGACGCCGTGCTCGGTGAGGTACTTGCCGGCCGGGGTGTCGGCCTTGATGGCACCGGCCGGGGAGATGTGGTCGGTGGTGACCGAGTCGCCCAGCTTCGCCAGGACGCGGGCGCCGGCGATGTCGGAGACCGGGGTGGTCTCCATCGTCATGCCCTCGAAGTAAGGGGGCTTGCGGACGTAGGTGGACTCGGTGTCCCACTCGAAGGTGTTGCCGGTCGGGATCGGCAGCGCCTGCCACTGGGCGTCGCCCGCGAAGACGTCCTGGTAGGACTTGTTGAACATGTCCTCGCCGATGGCGTTGGCCACGACGTCGTTGACCTCGGCCTCGCTCGGCCAGATGTCCTTGAGGAAGACCGGGTTGCCGTCCTGGTCGGCGCCCAGGGCGTCCTTGGTGATGTCCACCTTCATGGAGCCCGCGATGGCGTACGCGACGACCAGCGGCGGGGAGGCCAGGTAGTTCATCTTGACGTCGGGGTTGATGCGACCCTCGAAGTTGCGGTTGCCCGACAGGACGGACGTGACCGCGAGGTCGTGCTCGTTGACCGCCTTGGAGACCTCCTCCGGCAGCGGGCCGGAGTTGCCGATGCAGGTGGTGCAGCCGTAGCCGACGAGGTTGAAGCCGACCTTGTCGAGGTAGGGGGTCAGGCCCGCCTTGTCGAAGTAGTCGGTGACGACCTTGGAGCCCGGGGCGAGGGTGGTCTTGACCCACGGCTTGCGGGTCAGGCCCTTCTCGACCGCCTTCTTGGCCACGAGCGCCGCGGCGACCATGACGTAGGGGTTCGAGGTGTTGGTGCAGGAGGTGATCGCGGCGACGGTGACGGCGCCGTGGTCGATCTCGTACGTCGTGCCGTCGGGGGCCGTGACCGTGGTCGGGCGGCTGGGCACGCCGTTCGTGGCGGCCGGGGCGTCGGAGGCCGGGAAGGACTCCTCGCCCGCCTCGTCGGCGGTGGAGACGTAGTTGAGGACGTCACGCTCGAACTGGGCCTTGGCCTCGGCGAGGACGATGCGGTCCTGCGGGCGCTTCGGGCCGGCGATCGACGGGACGACCGTCGACAGGTCCAGCTCCAGCTTCTCGGAGAAGTCCGGCTCGGCGGCCGGGTCCAGCCACAGGCCCTGCTCCTTGGCGTACGCCTCGACGAGCGCGACCTGCTGCTCGGAGCGGCCGGTGAGCTTGAGGTACTTCAGCGTCTCGCCGTCGATCGGGAACATCGCGGCGGTGGAGCCGAACTCCGGCGACATGTTGCCGATGGTGGCGCGGTTGGCCAGCGAGGTGGCGGCGACGCCCTCGCCGTAGAACTCGACGAACTTGCCGACGACGCCGTGCTTGCGCAGCATCTCGGTGATCGTGAGGACGAGGTCGGTGGCGGTGGTGCCGGCCGGGAGCTCACCGGTCAGCTTGAAGCCGACGACGCGCGGGATGAGCATGGAGACCGGCTGGCCGAGCATCGCGGCCTCGGCCTCGATGCCGCCGACGCCCCAGCCCAGCACGCCGAGGCCGTTGACCATCGTGGTGTGCGAGTCGGTGCCGACGAGGGTGTCGGGGTACGCCTGGCCGCCTCGGACCATGACCGTACGGGCCAGGTGCTCGATGTTCACCTGGTGGACGATGCCGGTGCCCGGGGGGACGACCTTGAACTCGTCGAAGGCGGTCTGGCCCCAGCGCAGGAACTGGTAGCGCTCCTTGTTGCGGCCGTACTCCAGCTCGACGTTCTGGCCGAAGGCGTCCTTCGTGCCGAACTTGTCGGCGATGACGGAGTGGTCGATGACCAGCTCGGCCGGGGCCAGCGGGTTGATCTTCGCCGGGTCGCCGCCGAGCTCCTTGACGGCCTCACGCATGGTGGCGAGGTCGACGACGCAGGGGACGCCGGTGAAGTCCTGCATGATCACGCGGGCCGGCGTGAACTGGATCTCCTGGCTGGGCTGGGCCTGCGAGTCCCAGCTGCCCAGGGCACGGATGTGGTCGGCGGTGATGTTCGCGCCGTCCTCCGTGCGGAGCAGGTTCTCCAGCAGCACCTTCAGGCTGTAGGGAAGGCGCGCGGAGCCCTCGACCTTGTCCAGCCGGAAGATCTCGTACGACTCGTCGCCCACCTGCAGCGTGCTGCGGGCGTCGAAGCTGTTCGCCGACACGACAGTCTCCTTCATGCATGAATTCGCGTACTGCGGCCATCCTGCCGCCCCACGGTCCCGCCGATCCGATAAGGTGTGCCTTAGTTAGGCATGCCTTACTGGCGCGACAGCGGTACGCCTCTCGGCAGATATCTCGATGTCGAGATAACTCTAATACATCGCCGGGGAACGGTCATGTCCTGGCGGGCCCCTACGCCCCGCGACCGGTGCCCGCCTCCTCAGGCGTGCCCGCCCGGCGCGGCCTCCACCTCGCGCCAGAACTCCGGCACGCGGCTGTTCAGCGCCTTCACCGGAACGCCGTGCCCGGCGCCGGGCACGATCTCCGCCCGCACGTCCGGGATCAGGCGGCCCGCCCGCTCCCGGGCACGCTTCGAGTCCATGGCCCGGTCCGCACCGCCGAGCAGGACCAGGGCGGGGGCGGTCACGGAGCGCAGCTCCTCGTCGCTCATGCGCGGCGGCGGCAGCAGGCGCACACGGAAGCCGCGCATGGCCTCCAGCGACAGCTGCAGCTGCGCCTCGGCCTCCTCGGGGTCCGCGCCCGTGTCACCGATGAGCCCGCTGAACCAGCGCCGCTGGAACTTCTCGGAGCCGCTGAGCATGGCGGCCACCGCGCCGAGGAGGAAGCCCGGCTTCAGCGCCGCCAGGGCGCGGGGCGGATCGTAGGCGGTGACCGAGGCCACGCGGGCGGGCCTGCGGGCCGCGTGATTGAGGGCGACCCAGCCGCCGTACGAATGACCGACCAGGTGCGCCCGCTCCAGACCGAGGCCCGCAAGGACCTCTTCCAGCCAGCTCGCGGTCTCCTCCGCCGTGGTGATGGGGGCGCTCTGCGTGCTGTACCCCGGCTCGCCGACCCGGTCGACGGCCAGCACGGGGCGCCCCTCGCCGAGCGCGGCCACGTGCGGCGCCCATTCGGCGGGGGTCGCGCTCTGGCCGTGCAGCAGGACGACCGGCGTGCCCGGGCCGCCGCCGTAGGTGTGGACGCGGGTGCTCCCGAAGGATGTCGCGACGTCCTGCTGCCCCCGCGGCTCCGGCCAGAAGGCCATGGCCTTGTCGTAGGCACCGAGTATCCGGGCCCGCGCGGCGTCGTCGGCGAAAGAACTGACCTGAGCGCCCATGAGGCGACCTCCCCGTGCGACGGCACCCCCGGCCGCCGCGGGTTCGATCATGACAGGGGGTGGATTAGCGGGTGGAAGCGGGCCTGGTTCACCAGTACGAGTGGATATTGGGCCGAACGGGCGGGTCTGTGGCGGCGATTGCCGTAGACCTTGGACAGTCGTCATGCTGCAGTCACGATCCGCGGGAGGACCGAATGAGCGCACAACCTCACTCTTACGCAGCCGACGACCCCGAAACCGCACTGAAGTATGCGATCCAGCACATCCGGGGGGACGACCGGGCGCAGATCGTGGAGGGGGTCATCGAGCAAGTCGTGCCGACATGGGACCACGAACACGTAACCGACCTGATTCGCGAACAGATCGGACCAACACTACGGAAGCTCGGCTGCAGGGCAGGCGCGGGAAACCTCGACCTGCCGGGCAGCCCCAACTGGTATGTACCGGACCTTGCGGTAGTACCTCGCGAGCTCGCAAAAGGCGGAGACGCTCTGGTCCCCGATCAGACCCTCCTCATCGCCGAAGTCACCTCCGAGTCCAACGGAGACACGGACCGGATCGCGAAGCGCCGCCGCTACGCCGAGTACGGAGCTCCCCTGTATCTGCTCGTCGACCGGCAGGAACGCGTCTGTCTGCTGTTCAGCGAACCCGGCCAGCTGGGCTACACGCGCACGGACGGCCCCGTCCCCTTCGGCACCCCCGTCCACCTCCCCGAACCCTTCGGTCTCGACCTGGACACCTCGGAGTTCTGACCCCGCCCGCCGCGCCGTCAGGCCAGCCCCGTCCGCACCAGGTCCATCACCTCGTCGTCCGACAGACCCAGCGACCGCGCTTCGGCGATGAGGTCTCGGACGCCGTCGGTCAGCCGGGCCCTGCCCGGGGCTCCCGGGTCGGCCGTGACGACCGCGCCGCGGCCGCGCCGGAGTTCGATGAGGCCCTCCTCGCGCAGCTGCTGGTAGCCGCGCAGGACGGTGTGGACGTTGACGCCTAGGGAGTCGGCGAGGGCGCGGGCCGCGGGGAGGCGTTCGCCCGGGCGTACGGCGGCGTCGGCTATGGCGCCGCGCACGGAGGCGGCGATCTGGTCGCCGAGGGGCACCGGGGAGCCGTGGTCGAGGCGGAAGAGCATGTCAGCCGCCGCCGTTCGCCGTGCGGGCGCGCTCGGCCAGGGTGTTGAGGAGTGCGGCGGCGGTGACGGCGTCGTCGACGGTGACGACGAATTCGCTGCCGGTCGTCAGGCGGGCCACCACGGCGTCGCCGGACCGCAGGGCGAAGCCGCTGCGGCCGGGGACGGCCCGGTAGCCCCAGCCGCCGAGGTCGCGCAGAGGGTCGACGTCGCGGTGGACGGCCTCCTCTATCCGGTCGAGCGGGATACGGACGCGGGGGCGGGGCAGGCCGGGCACGTTGACGGTGAGTCCGTGCCGGTCGACGGTGACGCGGACGCCGAAGCAGGCGCACAGCACGGCTCCGCCGGCCATCAGGCCGGCGCCCGCGGCCCAGCCGGCGAGCGGGGTGAGGACGGCTCCGGCCGCCACGAGCGCCCCGCCGCCGATGAGCAGGGGGCGCG
>NZ_JBAMDC010000292.1:0-8275 GCF_036961605.1 Streptomyces sp. KLMMK | reverse complement strand
CGCTCGCGGCGCGTCGCGTCAGCGGCCGCGGGCCGCCGAGATCACGGGGCCGGACATGGCCGCCTCGCCCTTGGCGTTCGGGTGGAACGGGGCGGCCGGGTTCTCCGGCTGGGCGCCTTCGATCCAGCGGTCCGCGGTGGGCTTGCACACGTCGTGGCCGAGGGTCGGCTTGTAGGTGTCCGCGAAGCGGACGCCGGCCTTGCGGGCCTCGCCCTGCAGCATCGTGTTGAGCTTCTTCTCGGTGTCCCGCAGGTAGGGGACGTCGCCCGCGGCGATCGGCACGGCCGGGAAGCAGCCGACGCCGTCCTCCGGCATGATCGCCGGGTAGCCGACGAGCACCACGCGCGCGTGCGGGGCGCGCTTGTGCACGTCCTTCAGCACCTTGGCGACCTTGGGCGCGGCGTCGGCGATGCGGGCGGTGAGCTGGTCCGTGCCGCCCTCGGTGTACTTCGTGCGGCAGGGGGCGCCGGCCGGGTCGGTGACGGACAGCTGGGCGCAGGTGCCGATGATGTCGCCGAAGCCGATGTCGTTGCCGCCGATGCCGAGCGTGACGAGGCGCGTGTTCCGGCCGAGCGCGTTGAGCTGCGGCGGGTTGTCGCCCTGGGCGCGCCACATGTCGTCGGTCTTCGCTCCGCTGCAGCTGACGTCCTTGAAGGACGTCTGGTGCAAGGCCTTCGCGGTGAGCGCCGGGTAGTTGACGCTGGAGCGGGCGCAGTCGCCGCCGGTCTGCTCGGGAACGCCGGGGGCGGAGGTGTAGGAGTCGCCGAGGGCGACGTAGCGCTGGCCGCCCGCGGGGGTCGCGGCCGTCCCGGCGTCCGCCGCCGTCGCGGTGCCGGCGAAGGACGCCGCCAGGGCAGCCGCCGCGCCGAGCGCCGCGAGTCCCTTCCCGTACCGCCCACCACGCTTGTGCGTGTGTGCCACCGATGCCTCCATGAAATTGTCCGGTGTACGTCTTGCGATGATCGCGGACGTCAGACTCGCCGGGCGGTGACCGTCTGTCAACTGACGGCCCGAGGTTAAATTGGAGTGCAATACTCGAATTAGGTAGAATGCAGATGTGCGATTGACCAAGAGCACCGACATAGCGCTGCGCATCGCCATGCGCCTGGCCGTGACCGGCGACGACAGCCCGACCACCCGTGAGGTGGCCGAGGCGGTCGGCGTGCCGTACACCCATGCCGCCAAGGTGGTCAGCAGGATGCAGCACCTGGGAGTCGTCGAGGCCCGCCGGGGCCGCGGCGGCGGACTCACCCTCACCACCGCCGGGCGGACGGGCTCCGTCGGCCGGCTGGTGCGCGAGCTGGAAGGCGCCGGCGACGTCGTCGGCTGCGAGGACGATCCACCCTGCCCGCTGCGCGCGGCCTGCCGGCTGCGCGGGGCCCTGCGGAACGCGCAGGAGGCGTTCTACGCCTCCCTGGACCCCCTTACGGTCGAGGAGCTGACCGGGCCGCCGACCGGGCCGGTCCTGCTGAGCCTCGGCACGCGGCCGCAGGACTGAAGGCCCTCCCCTCCCCGCGGTCCTTCGCACGACCAAAAATATGCATTCAAGATGCCAATTAAGGAGCGCCGATGCTGTCCCCCAAGTCGACCGAGATCGTCCGCGCCACCCTCCCCGCCGTCGGCGGCGCCATCGGTGAGATCACCCCGCTCTTCTACGACAAGCTCTTCGCCGCCCACCCCGAGCTCCTGCGCGACCTCTTCAACCGCGGCAACCAGGCGAACGGCACCCAGCAGCAGGCCCTCGCCGGCTCCATAGCCGCCTTCGCGACCGCCCTGCTCGAGCACCCGGGGGCCCGCCCCGACGCGATGCTCGCGCGGATCGCCCACAAGCACGTCTCGCTGGGGATCGCCCCCGAGCAGTACCACGTCGTCCACCTGCACCTCTTCGCGGCCATCGCGGAGGTCCTGGGCGAGGCGGTCACCGAGGAGGTGGCGGCCGCCTGGGACGAGGTCTACTGGCTGATGGCCAACGCCCTCATCGCCCTGGAGGCCCGCCTGTACGAGCAGGCCGGCGCCGCCGCCGGGGACGTCTTCCGCCCGTACCGCGTCACCGGCCGCATCGAGGAGACCGCGGAGGTCACGACCTTCCTGGTCCAGCCGCTGGACGGCCGCCCGCTGCCCGCCGCCCGCCCCGGGCAATACGTCTCGGTGCGAACGGAGCTCGCGGACGGCGCCCGGCAGATCCGTCAATACAGCCTTTCCGGCCACCCCGACGACGCCCTGCAGTTCTCCGTCAAGCGCGTGACCGGCGACCCCGACGGCGAGGTCTCCCACCACCTCCACGACCACGCGCGCGTGGGCACCACGCTGATGGTCGGCGCGCCCTGCGGGGACGTGGCCCTGGACGAGGGCACCTCCCCCGTCCTGCTGGCCTCCGCCGGCATCGGGTGCACCCCGATGACCGGGATGCTCTCCCACCTGGCCGCGACCGGCTCGCACCGCCGCGTGATCGCCGTCCACGCCGACCGCAGCGAGGCCACCCACGCCTTCCGCAGCGACCTGCTGCAGCTCATGGAGAAGCTCCCCGACGCGGTCGCGCACATCTGGTACGAGCAGCCCGAGGGCGACTGGCCCGCCGACCGCACGGGTTACGCCGACCTCTCCCGCATCGAGATCCCTGCGGGCACCACGGCTTACCTCTGCGGCCCGCTGCCCTTCCTCCGCTCGGCCCGCACGCAGCTCCTGGCGGCGGGCGTCGCGGCCGCGGACATCCACTACGAGGTCTTCGGCCCGGACCTGTGGCTGGGGCAGGACGCCTGACCGCCAGGGGCCCGCGAGTCACCGATGGGGCGCCGTCACCCACCGGCGCCCCATCCGTACACCAGAACCCCTCTTCGTTAGCACCTTCGAGTGACGGGCGGTTCTCCGGCCGGCCGGAGGGAAGAGTCATCGCACTCACGTCCGAGGAGGGCTCTCATGCCGCACTCATCCGCGCGTTCGCTCCTCCGCCTCCTCACCACCCTGCTCGCGGCCCTCTCGCTGGGGGCGCTCATGGCCGGCCCCACGGCCGCCGAGAGCAAGCCCTTCGCCGCGCGCACGGTCTCGATGATGAACTTCGAGTTCGCCCCGCAGTCGCTGACGGTCAACGCCGGCGACACGGTCACCTGGGTCAACAACAGCGGCAGCACGCACACCACCACGTCCGACGCACCGCGCTGGGACTTCACCGTCGGCCCCGGCCAGTCGTCCCCGCCCGTGTCCTTCAACACCCCGGGGACCTTCCCCTACCACTGCACCCCTCACGCGGGGCTCGGCATGACGGGCACCATCACCGTCCAGTAGCCGCCGCGAGCGTCACGGATGGATCTGCCCGGCACCCGGCAGCAAGGTGCCGGGCTCCGCCGGGGCGACCTCCACCGCCTCCGTCTTCAGACTGCGGCGCTGGCGCCTGGCGACCCACGTCGCGAACCACGACAGGAGCATGCACATGCCGATGTAGATCGGGGAGATGACCATGACGACGGGGATGAACGGCAGCCCGTAGTCGAGGTTGCTGGCGATGAGCTTGCCCGCGTGCAGGAACTCCTCGTAGGTGATCAGGAAGCCCAGCGAGGTGTCCTTGAGCGCCACGACCAGCTGGCTGATGATCGTCGGCAGCATGGCACGGACCGCCTGCGGCACGAGGACGTGGGTCATCACCTGCGTCTTGCGCATCCCGAGGGCGTACGCCGCCTCCCGCTGGCCGCGGTCGACGGAGTTCACCCCGCTGCGGAAGACCTCGGCGAGCACCGAGCCGTTGTAGAGCGTGAGCCCGGTGACGAGGGCCGGCAGCGGCTGGACCTTGAGGGCCACGAAGACGAAGAAGATCATGACCAGGACCGGCATGGCCCGGAAGAACTCCACGAAGAGCGTGGCGGTCCAGCGCAGGATCCGGTGCTCGGACAGCCGGCCCGCGGCGAGCAGCCCGCCGAGGGCGAGGGAGAGCACGGCGGCGTAGGCGAAGGCCTTGAGCGTGTTGCCGAGGCCGCGCAGCAGCAGCTCCTGGATGCCCTCGTAGGCGAAGGGCCGCCACTTCTCCGCCGTGAACTGGTTGGTGTCGAACAGCAGGTAGATCACCCCGGCGACGATCCCCAGGATCACGGCGGTGGAGACCAGCCCGTAGATCAGGTGGCGCCGCCGGGCCATGGGCCCGGGGATGTCGTAGAGCGCGGTGTCGGTCATCGGGGCACTCCCCAGCGCTTCTCCAGCACGTTGAAGATCGCGCTGATGGACAGGGTGACGATCAGATAGCCGACGGCGATCCAGATGAAGGACCAGATGACGCTGTAACCGAGCTCGTTGAGCGGCTTGTACGTGCCGAGGAGCTCGGTCACGCTGAACGACCCGGCGATCGCGGAGTTCTTGGCGAGCGCGATCAGCGTGGAGCCGACCGGCGGGATGACGGAGCGGAATGCCTGCGGCAGCACGACCAGGCTCAGGGTCTGGGCGAAGGTCATGCCCAGGCTGCGGGCCGCCTCGCCCTGCCCGGTCGGCACGGTGTTGATGCCCGAGCGCAGTGCCTCGCAGATGAAGGCCGACGTGTAGCAGCCGAGGGCGAGGACGGCGAACAGCTCGAAGGGCAGGACGACGCCGAAGCGCGGCAGGCCGAGCAGCACCGCGAAGAACAGCAGCGTCAGCGGGGTGTTGCGCAGCACCGTCACCCACACCGTGCCGAAGACCCGCAGGGAGCCGACGGGGGCGACCCGGAAGGAGGCCATCACAAAGCCCAGGGCGAGGGCAAGCAGCGAGGCGTAGACGGTGAGTTCCACGGTGCCGAGCAGGCCCTCGCCGTAGAGGGAGAGGTTGTCGGTGAGCACGTTCACAGCGGGACTCCTCAGCTCGCCGGATAGCGGTCGACGGCGGGCGGCGGCGGGGCGGGCACCCCGGAGAGGCCGAGCGTCGCGTCGTACGCCTTCTTCCAGTCGCCGTTCTTCTCGTGGGCCTCGATGGCGTCGTCCAGGGCGAAGCGCAGGGCGTTGTCGCCGCGGGGCACGCCGATGCCGTAGGGCTCCTTGGAGAAGGGCTTCCCGGCGATCTTCAGCTCGTCGGGGGCCTTGGCCGCGAAGCCCATGAGGATGGTGTCGTCGGTGGTGACGGCGTCGACCTGGAGGCTGAGGAGGTTGTCCACGCAGACCGAGTAGGTGTCGTAGGCGACGGCGATGGCCTTGGGGTACTCGCGCTGGATGCGCTGCAGCGGGGTGGAGCCGGCGGCCGAGCAGACGCGCTTGCCCGCCAGGTCCTGGGGTCCGTTGATGTCCGTCTCGTCGGTGCGGACCAGCAGCGACTGCCCGGCGATGAAGTACGGCCCGGCGAAGCCGACCTGCTTCTTGCGCAGGGCGTTGATGGTGTAGGTGCCGACGTAGTAGTCGATCTGGCCGTTCTGGAGGGCGGTCTCGCGGTTGGCGGAGGCGATGGTGCGGAACCGGATCGTCTTGGGGTCGAAGCCCAGGGAGGCGGACATCATGCGGGCGATCTCGATGTCGTAGCCGGAGTAGACGCCGGTGGCGGGGTCCTTCTCGCCCATGTAGGGCTGGTCCTCCTTGGCGCCGACGACCAGGTGGCCACGGGCCTTCGCGGCCCGCCAGGTGGGCGAGCCGGGGAGCTGGAACGCCTTGTCGACCGTGTAGACGGGCAGCTCCTCGGGTTTGGGGCCCTTGACGGGCGGGCTGCCGGGCTTGCCGCAGGCGGCGGCGAGCAGGGCGAGCCCGGCGAGGACCAGGCCGGCGGCCCGCCGGCCCCGTGTGCGGGTCCCCGTGAGGTGCCGGGTCCCTTGCCCGTTCCGGTTCTTCCCTTGCCTGTTCCGGTTCCCTTGCCTGTTCATGTGCGCAGCACTCCCCGCTCAGTGCTTGAGGATCTTGGAGAGGAAGTCCTTGGCGCGCTCGCTCTCGGGTGCGGTGAAGAACTGCTCGGGGGAGCGGTCCTCGACGATGCGGCCGTCGGCCATGAAGACCACGCGGTTGGCGGCGGAGCGGGCGAAGCCCATCTCGTGGGTGACGACGACCATCGTCATGCCGTCCCGGGCGAGCTGCTGCATGACCTCCAGCACCTCATTGATCATCTCCGGGTCGAGCGCGGACGTGGGCTCGTCGAAGAGCAGGGCCTTGGGCTCCATGGCCAGGGCGCGGGCGATGGCCACGCGCTGCTGCTGGCCGCCCGAGAGCTGGGCGGGGTACTTGTCCGCGTGGGCGAGCAGGCCGACGCGCTCCAGCAGCTCGCGCGAGCGCCGGTCGGCCTCCTCCTTGGAGCGCTTGCGGACCTTCACCGGCGCCAGGGACACGTTGGCGAGCACGGTCTTGTGGGCGAAGAGGTTGAAGGACTGGAAGACCATCCCGACCTCGGCACGCAGCTTGGCGAGCTCGCGTCCCTCCTCGGGCAGCGGGTGCCCGTCGAGGAGGATGGTGCCGGACTCGACGGGTTCCAGCCGGTTGATCGCCCGGCACAGGGTGGACTTGCCGGAGCCGGAGGGGCCGATGACGACGACCACCTCGCCCCGGCCGACGGTGAGGTCGATGTCCCTCAGGACGTGCAGCTCGCCGTAGTGCTTGTTGACACCACGTAGTTCGATCAGGGGATCGACGGCCATGCCCAGTCCCGCCCACTCTCCGCGCTCTTCGGGTCGACGCTCACCATCCGGGCAAGCTATTCCCCTCCATAGGGGACTTCAGCCATGACACGCGTTCATATGGGCATTCGTTGCACATTGCCCGCCATTTGCCCTAGGTACACAGACCGGGCCTGGGTACCTAGCCTGAGGGGGACGGACTGGGGGAACTCGGGGGAAAGGAGCCGGGGGTGGGCGACAGCAGGCCCGTCTACCAGCGCATCGCGGACGATCTGCGCCGGCGCATCGACGAGGGCGGGCTCACCGTGGGAGAGCGCATCCCCTCCCGCTCCGAGCTCAAGCGCACCTACGCCGCGAGCGACCAGACCGTGGACCGGGCGGTGCGCGTGCTGAAGGCCGCCGGGTATGCGGAAGGCCAGTTCGGGCGGGGCGTGTTCGTCACCGACCGGGCACCCCTGGGCAGCCTGCTCCGCTCCACCGGGGCCGTCGACTCCCCCTTCGCCGCCCAGATCCGGGGCTATGGGCCGCCCGTCCCGCGCCGGGGCGAGCAGTCCGGCCGGCAGCCGCAGCCCGATGGCGGCACCGCCCGTAACACCACCCTTACGTGGGAAGCGTCGTCCACCGAAACCGCCGCCCCGGAGCGGATCGCCGAGCGGCTGCACATCGGCGTGGGCACCCGCGTGCTCTGCACGCACTACGAGTACCTGGCCAACCGGCACCCCGTGCAGCTCGCCACCAGCTGGGAGCCGCTCGCCATCACCGAGGGCACGGACGTCGCCCTGCCCGAGCGCGGCCCCTACGCCCGGCGCGGGGTCCGCGGGCGCCTGGCGGCCATCGGCATCCGGGTCGTGCGCGCCCGGGAGCTCGTGGGCTCCCGGCCGGCGAGCACGCCGGAGGCCGAGGCGCTCGGCTGCGCCGCGGGCAGCTGCGTCACGGTCATCGAGCGCACGCACTTCGACGGCGACGGCCGGGCCGTGGAGACCTCCGACATCGTCGTGCGCGCCGACCGGTGGCGGGTCGAGTACGACATCGCCTTCACCAGCTGAGACCGCTCCCCCGGCCCGCCCCTGTCCCGTCCCCGTCCTGCGGGCCGCCGCCGGCCGCCCGCCGTCCCACCCAGCTCGCCCGGGGGGGTCAGTTCTCCGCGAGCTCCGCGTACAGCTGCGACAGCTCCGGTGCGCCGTCGGCCGCCCACTCGCGGCCCGCCTCGACCACGTCGACCTCCCGGCCGTTGGCGAGCCGCACCACCGGCTGGCCGTCCGGCCAGATCCACCACCCCGCGCCCGGCACCGTACGGATGACGACCGTGCCCAGGTAGAGGCCCGCGTCGTTGCCCAGCCAGGGCACCAGCTCCGGATCGTCCCGCCAGCGCGGCTGCAGCTGGTCCAGCGCCTCCAGGGAAGCGGGGGAGTCGTCGAGCACCACCCCTGCGGACTGCGCGTGCGTGCGCAGCAGTTCGCACTCGGACAGCAGCTCCGCAAGACCTTCCGGGTCGCGGTCGACCGCGTTCGCCAGCGCCCCGCCGCGCCCCGGTCCGTGTCGCTTTCGCCAACTGTCCAAGAAGGGAATGTTCATACCGGACAGGATCGCACTCGCACGGATGGCCCCACCACAGGCGCGCGGCGTCCGACGTGACCGGATGGCCTCCTTGACGTTGCCCATACGTCTCCTTAGCTTCATGCAGCCACTGACCGAGCGGGGAACCAAGGGAGGCATGAGACACATGCTGCTCCG
>NZ_JBAMDC010000291.1:0-8318 GCF_036961605.1 Streptomyces sp. KLMMK | reverse complement strand
GCGGCCAGGCCCGGCGGGCACTCCTGTGCGCTCCCGGTCTGCCCGGCGTGGACTATCCGCAGGAATCTGACCATATTGGATGTATGGCTTCCCTCGTTCTCCGGACCCCCGGGAGAAGAGGTGGA
Source organism: Streptomyces sp. KLMMK (assembly GCF_036961605.1). Taxonomy (NCBI): domain Bacteria; kingdom Bacillati; phylum Actinomycetota; class Actinomycetes; order Kitasatosporales; family Streptomycetaceae; genus Streptomyces; species Streptomyces sp. KLMMK. The sequence continues at coordinate 8,193 of NZ_JBAMDC010000291.1, read as the reverse complement.
TCATGAGATTCCGCGATCGCGTGGACGCCGGCCGCCGCCTGGCCGAGCAGCTGGGCCACCTGCGCGCCGAGAACCCCGTCGTCCTGGGCCTGCCGCGCGGCGGCGTGCCCGTGGCCTACGAGGTCGCGCAGGCACTCGGGGCCCCGATGGACGTGGTGCTCGTGCGCAAGCTGGGGGTGCCCTTCCACGAGGAGCTGGGCTTCGGCGCCATCGGCGAGGGCGGCGTGCGGGTCGTCCACAGCGACATCATCCGCATGGGCCGCGTGGACGAGGACGACCTGGCCGAGATACAGCAGCGCGAGGAGGCGAACCTGGTCCGCCAGGCCGAGCGGTTCCGCGGCGGCCGCCCGCGCATCCCCCTGCAGGGCCGCACGGCGATCGTGGTCGACGACGGCATCGCCACCGGCGCCACGGCGGCGGCCGCCTGCCGGGTGGTCCGGGCCCAGGACGCCGCCCGCGTGGTGCTGGCCGAACCGGTGGCGCCGCCGGACGCGGCGGAAGCGCTCCGCGCGGAGGTGGACGAGCTGGTCTGCCTCAGCACTCCGACTGTCTTCTTCGCGGTCGGCGAGTGGTACCAGGACTTCTCCCAGACCCCGGACGAGGAAGTGATCGACCTGCTGGAGCGCAACAGGGCGGCAGTGACGGACCCGGGAGGTGTGTGATGACCACGGAGAAGATCGTCGAAAGCCCCATCGACATGGAGTTCCGCGAGGCCGGCGCGCTGACGCAGGCGGCGGTGCGGCTGCACATGCACGACGGCACGGACTTCACTGCGGTCGGGAGGAGCAACCGCAACCCCGCCGACCCCTCCCAGCAGCGCGTCGGCGAGGAGGTCGCGGCGGCACGCGCGCTGCGCGACCTGTCCGAGCAGCTGCTCGACAAGGCGGGGGTGGACATCGAGGAGACCACGCACACCCCGACGCGCCTGAGTCACTGAACAGACCACGGACCGGCACCGTCACGGGTGGTGGTCGGCGAAACCGTAGGCGTGCGGCAGCAGTTCGCGCACCGGCACCGCGCGCAGGGCATCGGGGCCTCCACCTGTACCCGTTCCTGGACCCGTACCCGTACTGATGATGACCTCGATCCCCGGGAAGTAGTCGAAGAGGACCTGCCGGCAGCGGCCGCACGGCGGCATGACGCCTCGGTCGTCGCTGCCGACGGCCACCACGGTGGTGAGGTCGTAGGAGCCCGCGGCCGCGGCCGCCCCTACGGCCACGAGCTCGGCGCACGGGCCGCCGGTGAAGTGGTAGACGTTGAGGCCCGTGGCGATACGGCCGTCCCGGTTGCGGACGGCCGCCGCCATGGTGTGCACGTCGCCCTTGGTGCGGGTGGCGGCGAGCTCCGCCGCCACCGCGATCAGCTCGTGATCAAGATCAGGTGTCACAGGGCGAGAGGCTACCGCCGACCGGCGGGCCGGACACCGACGCCGCGGTCAGATGTCGATTGCGGTCAGAGGTCAGATGTCGATTCCGTCGGCCACCCGGGAGGACGGGAGGCAGAGCATCCCGTCGAAGGCGTCGGCCACCGGCGTGTGCACGTACGCGCTCTGTATCCGGGTCCGGTCGGGCATGGCGTCGCCCCGGGGTGCGGAGCGCAGCCCGGCGAGGCCGACGGCGCCGGCCGGAACGGCGCCGGCGAAGGCGGCCTCGATGCTTCCCGGCTCGGGTGCCCCCAGCACCGTGTCGTCGACGGTGAAGCCGAACCGGGCGCTCTCCTCCAGCCGCATCTCCGCCGTACGGCCGCCGATGCTCGACACCCCCAGGGTGAAGTAGTCGTCGCCGAGGGCGCGGTGGAGGAACTGGCCCATGGGAAGGGCCGTCGGGTATCCGTCGAAGACGGCGGGCTCCTTCTGGAGGTGGGCGTTGTGGGCCATCAGCACGACACGGGCGTCCGGCTCGGCGTGTTCCAGGTGCCACAGGACGGACCCGGCCATGTAGATCTCGCGGGACGAGGCGTCGGCCGTGAGCCCGGCGCCGGCGAAGAGGGCGGCCATGGCCCGGACGGTGTAGTCGGCGTGGGACGCGGCCTCCAGGCGCCGGAGGGCGACCTCGTACGCGTACCGGCCGGTGCGGGCGACCTGCAAGGGCTCGGTAGCCCGGAAACGGACGAGGAGACGGGCGAGCGCGGCCGTGAGGGCGTCCTGCTCCGTGGCGTCCAAGCGCGCCCACGCGGGCGCCGCGGCGGCGCCCGACTCGCCGGCGAACCGCCCGGCGATCCCGATGGCGGTCTCGACCAGCGGCAGCGCCTCGGGGTCGGCCTCGCGGAGGTGGTCGGCGACCGGGTGCAGCGCGGGCAGCAGCGAGCCGCCCGCGGCCGGGATGTCGATACCGGCGAACCGTACGGACCGGGCCGCCGTGCGGTTGTGCAGGCGCAGCGAGCGCAGGGGCTCCTGCAGGCCCATGGGGAGCGCCGCCCCGGTGAGCCGTTCGAGGTCGCCGTCCGGGCCGGCGCCCCGGATCCAGGCGTCGAGGGCGAAGGCTTCGCTGAATCCGTACTCGAAGGCGAGGACGGTGAAGCCGCAGCGCTCGACGAGGAAGCGCAGGAGGCGCCGGCGGACGAGGGCGAATTCGTGGATGAAGTGCGAGCTCTCGCCGACGCCGAGGACGCGGGCGTCGCCGATGAGGTCCCGCAGCGGCTCCAGGTCGTCGAGCGGAGCGTCGGGGTCGAGGGTGGTCAGGGTGGTGGCGTTCTCGCGCAGCCAGCGGGTGAACGGGGCACGGTCGGCGGACGACTGACGGCCCGAAGGCTGAGAGTGCTGAGAGCGCGGAGAAGGCTGAGCAGGCTGAGGCTGAGAAGGCTGAGGCTGAGAGGGCATGCTGAAGGCTCGTCTCTCGGTGGAGTGGTGTGCAGATGCAGATCACCGATGCGGGAGCGCGCCGTGGGGCGGCTCCCGGAGAGCGTCAGCGGAAGAGCGTGCCCGGAACCATGATCCGACCCTAACCGTCGCGGCGGACGGCGGACAAAGGGTTTCGCGTCCGTCCGCCGGGGGGGGCGGCCGGCGGCTATCCCGCCGTTTCCGGTTCCCCGGCCCGGAGGTCGCCTGTGGCGGGGAGGTCGTCCGTCGCCGGGAGGCTGTCCGTCGCCGGGAGGCTGTCCATGAAGGAGCTCACCGAGAAGACGGCCTGCCCCGGTCCGGGCGGCCCGTATCCGGGCGGGGAGGCCAGGCCGTACTCCTCCAGCGTCGCCCGGTACACCTCCAGCAGCCGTACGTGGTACTCCAGCGGGGCGCCCTGCGGGTTCAGCTTGCCCAGGGGCGTGGTCGGTTCGGGGCACCAGGTGGTGAACCGCGGGACGATGCCGTGGGACATGAAGAACCGCAGGCCCTCCGCGGTGGACGCGATCGCCTCGTCGACGGTGGCGAATCCGTCCGGGGTCGCCATCTCCACGCCCGCGACGAAGTTGGGGATGACGTTGCGGGCGCCGAAGACGTCGGCGGAGTCGAGGATCCGCCGGTGCCACTCGGCGCGGCCCACGTAGCGCTCCTTGCCCGGGCAGTAGAGCTGGAACAACCGCTCGTCCCACACCTCGAAGTTGGGGTGGTAGATGCGGATGCCGTAGTCGTGGAAGCGCTGCACGTCGGCCTTGGGCAGGGCCTGCGCGACGACCTTGCCGATCCAGCGGCCCGGGAAGCGCTCCTCGATGGCCTGGGCGTAGCGCCCGTAGAAGTCGGCTTCGGTGTGCCCGGCGACCTTGGAGGTGATGGCCCCACCGGTCAGGGTGTACGCCTGGGAGGCCCGGGCGGTGTCGTACCGGTCGATGATCTCCAGCGCCTCCAGCACCTCCTCGACCGGCTTGACGCCGGTGTAGGGGCGGCCGGCGGCCTTGTGCTGGCGCCAGTTGTGGTTGATGTCGCAGTACTGGCACTCCTCCTTGGCGCCGAAGTACTGGCACACGCGGAAGACGGTCAGGTAGACGAGGTAGCCCCACTGGATGGTCGGGGCGACCTCCATCACGGACTTCCCGTTGGGGAGTGTCTCGCGGTAGTAGTCGGGCATGGGCGGCAGGCCCACGTCCGAGATCCGCCGACCGTCGAGGTAGAGGCCCAGCGTGCCGTCCGGGCCGGCCTGGACGCGGTAGGGGGAGGCGGGGTTGACCCGCACGGAGACGACCGTGCGGCGCAGCTCGTAGGGGCCGCCCGTCAGCACGATCTCCTCGGGCGGGCGGCGCAGGGCGGCGGCGCCGAGCTCGGGGAGGGTGCGGTGGTCGAAGGAGAAGATGAAGTACGACTTGGGCTTGATCCCGCCGGTCGCTTCGTTGGTGGTGTCGCTGAGGGCGGAGTCGTCGAAGGCCATGCCTCCGCGCAGCAGGTCCTCTTTGATCACGGCTTCCCGCGGGATGTGCGGGAAGCGCTCCATCAGGCTCTCGATCAGGTGGGTACGTCCGGTCATCTCGGTGCTCCCCCTTCGTGCGTCCGCTCTTCGCGGCGTCCGCTTCTGCGTGGCCCGCTTGCTTACTCGGGCGTCAGCCTCTTCTGCTTCCCCTGTGGGCCTGGCGCGATCTCTGCGGCAGACTCGCTTCGTGATCACTGACGCTAGTCCTGCCCATCGCAGGAGAATCAACCGGGTCCGCAGTTGCGGCGTTTCGCCCCCGTACATACGGGGCTGCTGCGAAACGATCACGCTCTGTGAAGTGACTGTCCGGATAACGGACGAGTTAACCGGATCTTCGGCCACCTGCCCATACTCGACACTCCCGATCTCGCATATTGGACAGGCACGACCATGAGCCGGACAACCACCACACCTCCCCCGCAGACGGAGGACGCCCCGCAGGGCTCCCCCCTGTCGAACGGACTCAAGCAGCGGCACCTCTCGATGATCGCCCTCGGCGGCGTCATCGGAGCGGGCCTCTTCGTAGGCTCCGGCGCCGGCATCGCCGCCGCGGGCCCCTCGATCGTGCTCGCCTACGCCGCGTCCGGCCTGCTCGTCATGTTCGTGATGCGGATGCTCGGCGAAATGTCCGCCGCCAACCCCGCCTCCGGCTCCTTCTCCGTCCACGCCGACCGCGCGATCGGCCCATGGGCCGGCTTCACCGCCGGCTGGATGTTCTGGACCCTGCTGGTCGTGGGCGTGGCGATCGAGGCGATCGGCGCGGCCCACATCGTGCAGGGCTGGCTCCCCGGCACCCCCTCCTGGATGTGGGTCCTGGTCTTCATGGCGGTCTTCTGCGGCAGCAACCTGGCCGCGGTCTCGAACTTCGGCGAATTCGAGTTCTGGTTCGCCGCCCTCAAGATCGGCGCCATCGCCCTGTTCCTGATCCTGGGCGCGCTCGCGATCACGGGCGTCCTGCCCGGCAACGACGCCCCCGGCGCCGCACACCTCCTGCACGACGGCGGATTCCTGCCCAACGGCATGGACGGCCTCCTCATCGGCCTCCTGGCCTCCCTCGCCGCCTACGGCGGCCTGGAGACGGTGACCATCGCGGCCGCCGAATCCGAGAACCCCGTCAGCGGCGTCGCCAAGGCCGTGAAGACGACCATGTGGCGCATCGGCATCGTCTACGTCGGCTCCATGATGGTGATCGTCACGCTGCTCCCCTGGAACGACGGATCCGTCACCGAGAACGGACCCTACGCCGCCGTCCTCGACCGCCTCGGCGTCCCCGGCGGCGGCCAGATCATGAACGTCGTCGTCCTGATCGCCCTGCTGTCCGCGATGAACGCCAACATCTACGGCTCCTCCCGCATGGCCTACTCCCTGGTCTCGCGCGGCCAGGGCCCCAAGGCCCTGGGCAAGGTCTCCGGCGGCGTGCCGCGCCGCGCGGTCCTCGCCTCGTCCGCCTTCGGCTTCTTCGCCGTCCTGCTGTCGTACTGGTACCCGACCACCGTCTTCGCCTGGCTCCTGAACATGGTCGGCGGCGTCGTCCTCATCGTCTGGGGCTTCATCGCCGCCTCCCAGCTGATCCTGCGCCGCCGCCTGGAGCGCGAGGCGCCCGAGCGGCTCGTGGTGCGGATGTGGGCCTTCCCGGTCCTCACCTGGGTGACGCTGGCCGGCGTGGCGGGCGCCCTGGTCCTGATGGGCCTGGAGACCGACACACGCGTCCAGCTGCACTCCACGGGCGGCCTGGCCCTGGCACTGGCCGTGGTCGGCTACGTCCAGCAGCGGGCGGCGGCCCGCAGGGACGCGGAGGGCCCTGCGGGCGGCTGAGCCCGGCACCGCGCACGCGTTAACAGCTAACAGCGAAGGCCGGTCCCCGTCCCGACGGACGGGGGCCGGCCTTCGCCCTGCCCGGGCTCCCGGGGGGCGGGTGGCCGCAGGACCGAGCGGCCGGGGGTCGGGCGTGCACGGGACCAGGCCCGGGCATCCGAGGCACAGGCTTGGAGCAGCGGGCCCCGGCTCTGCCCACGAGAAGGTGGGCGGCCACCGATCGGCGCGCGACCCGGAAACCCGAGAGCCGGGCTTGAAGCTGCCGCAGCGGAAGCCTCTACCGTCCTGAACAAGGCCGGAGATTCCAGCTCGGTGAGGCACATGTGAGGGAGGCGGCGATGGCCTGGCCGATCGCAGAGGTCGCCCGGATGCCGGGTGTGACGGCCCGGACACTGCGGCACTACGACGAGATCGGCCTTCTGCCACCGGCCTGGATCGGGGCCAACGGCCACCGCTACCACGAGGAGCGCCAGCTGCTGCGGCTGCAGCAGGTCCTCGTGCTGCGGGCGCTGGGCCTGGGACTGCCTGAGATCGGCCGGATCCTGGCCGCGCAGGTCGACGAGCTGAAGGCCCTGCGGGGCCATTACCGTCGGCTGCTCGCCGAGCGCGACCGGCTGGACACCCTGGCCGGCACCGTCGCCCGCACGATCAGCGCACTGGAGCAGTCCGGGAAGGACGGCACAGACATGATCAGCATCAGCCGACCGGAAAACCTGTTCGAGGGCATCGGGCCCGCCCGGTGCATGAAGGTCCTGCACGACTTCCCGGAGCTGGTCGGGGCCATCGAACGGCACACCTCGACGTGGAGCGAGGCCGAGATCGAGGCCGACGAGCGCGAGCGCACAGCGCAGATGATCCGGCTGGCCGAGCTGCCGGCCACCGGCCTGCCCGCTGACGCCGACGCGGTACAGGCCGAGATCGACACCCAGTACCGGACGCTGGCCCGGATCCGGGCAGCCACCGCCGAGGAGTACCGCGCGATCGGGCGTACCTGCGTGGAGAACGAGCACTGGCACGCGGTCTACGAGTCGATCGCGCCGGGCCTCGCCTCGTACCAGCGGGCCGCCATCGAGGCGTACGCCGCAACCCGGCTGTGCTGAGCCGGAACCGGGCCGCCGCCACGGGGGTGCGGCGGCCCTGCCGGGTCGGGCCACTGGCCAGTTCCACCGAGAATGGGGCCCGCAGCTGTCCGAGGAACGCCACCTCTGCCCAGCGATGCTGCCGTCTGCCGGGTGCTGCCGGGCCTCAGGTTCTGGTCCGACTTCTGTGGAGCTCCCACGCTCTGCAACCTGCCGGGACTGGATGGCCCTTCGTGACGCTTTGACAGATCTGTTTGGGATCATGCCCGCATGGACTTCGACCTCGCCCCACCGACCGGCGTTGGCCCGTTGCGAATAGGTATGACTCGGCACGCGGCCAACACAGCGCTGGGCTCGCTCCGCGATCTCTCTGCGATCTCGGAGTCTGATCGGCCGGGGCAGCGCGTCTTCCGTCCCAGCGGGCTGATGATCAGCATCCACTGCCTGCGCGACATGCTTGAAGCCATCGAGCTGGGAAGGCCGTCGTCCCGGACGGACCGAGTGCTGTTCCAGGGTGTGGACGTGTTCGCGCTTCCGGCCCGCGAGGTTGTCCGGCGCGTCGGTGAGTTCACCTCGATCGAGGAAGATCCTGACGACGATGCTTCATTCATCGCCCCGGACTTGTTGCTGAGCTTCTGGCGTCCGTTCGCAGTCGACGATGAGCCGGAGGAAGAGCAGGGCTACTACTTCAGCTCGATCCTGCTGGCACGGCCCGGCTACTACGACACCCCTGCTCAGGCTGCGGAGCGCCTCCAGCAGAGCTCGTGACGGGCCGGTCAGGAGGCCCGCAGGGCCCGCTGCCGCGATAGGTCGAAGCCGACCCGGTCGTCACCTGCTCCAGGGCACCGGCTCCGGCCCCGCCCCGAGCCGACCGTCCCCCGCTCCGGGGCACCCGGCCGCGCGTCGGCGCCCGTACAAGCCCTACAAGCCGTGCAAGCCGTGCAAGCCGTGCAAGCCGTGCAAGC
>NZ_JBAMDC010000290.1:0-8375 GCF_036961605.1 Streptomyces sp. KLMMK | reverse complement strand
CGGCGGCAGCGGCGGTGCGCTTCTCCCACGCATCGCCCGCGCGCGTGCGGCGCACGCCCTTCGCGGGGCCCTCGGCGAGCAGGTGGTGCGGGGCGGCGTAGGTGATCTCGACGGTCACCACGTCGCCCGGGCGGACCGGCTCGTCGGGCTTGGTGAAGTGCACGAGGCGGTTGTCGGGCGCGCGGCCGGAGAGGCGGTGCGTGGCGTCGTCCTTGCGGCCCTCGCCCTCGGCGACCATGACCTCAAGGGTGCGGCCGACCTGCTTCTTGTTCTCGTCCCAGGAGATCTCCTCCTGGAGAGCGACGAGACGCTCGTAGCGCGCCTGCACGACCTCCTTGGGGATCTGGCCCTCCATGGTGGCCGCGGGGGTGCCGGGGCGCTTGGAGTACTGGAACGTGAAGGCGTTGGCGAAGCGGGCCTCGCGCACCACGTGCATGGTCTGCTCGAAGTCCTCCTCGGTCTCGCCGGGGAAGCCCACGATGATGTCGGTGGAGATGGCGGCGTCCGGCATGGCGGCGCGCACCTTCTCGATGATGCCCAGGAAACGCTCCTGGCGGTACGAGCGGCGCATCGCCTTCAGGACGGTGTCCGAGCCGGACTGCAGCGGCATGTGCAGCTGGTGCATCACGTTCGGCGTCTCGGCCATGGCGGCGATCACGTCGTCGGTGAAGTCGCGCGGGTGCGGGGAGGTGAAGCGGACCCGCTCCAGGCCCTCGATCTTGCCGCAGGCGCGCAGCAGCTTGGAGAACGCCTCGCGGTCGCCGATGTCGGAGCCGTAGGCGTTCACATTCTGGCCGAGCAGGGTGATCTCGCTGACGCCCTCGGCGACGAGCGCCTCGATCTCGGCGAGGATGTCGCCCGTGCGGCGGTCCTTCTCCTTGCCGCGCAGCGCCGGGACGATGCAGAACGTGCAGGTGTTGTTGCACCCGACGGAGATGGACACCCAGGCCGCGTAGGCGCTCTCGCGGCGCGTCGGCAGCGTCGAGGGGAACGCCTCCAGGGACTCGGCGATCTCGACCTGCGCCTCTTCCTGGATGCGGGCGCGCTCGAGCAGCACGGGCAGCTTGCCGATGTTGTGCGTGCCGAAGACGACGTCGACCCAGGGGGCCCGCTTCACGATCGTGTCGCGGTCCTTCTGGGCGAGGCAGCCGCCGACGGCGATCTGCATCCCGGGACGCTTGGTCTTCATGGGGGCCAGCCGGCCGAGGTTGCCGTAGAGCTTGTTGTCGGCGTTCTCCCGCACCGCGCAGGTGTTGAAGACGACGACGTCGGCGTCGCCCTCCGCGGTGCCCTCGGGCGCACGGACATAGCCCGCGTCCTCCAGCAGGCCCGACAGCCGCTCGGAGTCATGGACGTTCATCTGGCACCCGTAGGTGCGCACCTCGTATGTCTTCGCACTCATCTCAATCGACCAGGGTACGTGGTCGCCCGGACAACCCGCCTCCTCCTTTGCCCGCCTCCGGCCCCGTTCCGCCGTAACCCCTGCCGAAGCCCGGCCGGGCCTGACAGGATCCGCCCATGCTTCCCCGTTCCCCGCGCCCTGGAAGGCGCCGCGTCCTCCGTGCGGCCGCGGCGGGCGCCGCCGTGCTCGCCGTGCTGGTGTGGTGGATGGTGTCCCTGCACGGGGACGCGTCCCCGGCCGGCCGGATGTCGTTCGCCACCGGTGTGCCGACGGGCGTGTACGCCAAGTACGGGGACCTCCTCAAGGAGGACCTGGGGCGCGACATGCCGTCCCTGGACGTGCGCCTGCGGCGCAGCCAGGGGTCGATCGACAACCTGCGGCAGCTCACCTCCGGCGAGGCGGACTTCACACTGGCCACCGCGGACTCGGTCGCCACCTACCGGGACGAGGGGAAGCCGGGCGCGGCAGGGCTGCGCGCCTGTGCCCGGCTGTACGACGACTACATCCAGCTGGTGGTGCAGAAGTCCTCCCGGGTGCAGTCCGCCCGGGACCTGCGGGGCCTGCGGGTGGGCGTGGGGACGGACGACTCCGGAGTCCAGCTGATCACGCGGCGGCTGCTGAAGGCGGCGGGGCTCGACTTCGACAAGGACATCACTCCGGTGCGTGTGGGCATCGACAGGATGCCGGGGCTGCTGGAGCGCGGGGAGCTGGACGCGTTCTTCTGGTCCGGCGGGCTGCCCACGAACGCCGTCCAGACGCTCGGCCTGCGGCTGTCCATCCGCCTGGTGCAGCTGAGCGACCTGATCGCGCCGCTGCACGCGCAGGGGCCGCAGACGCACTACTACCGGGCCGCGGTGATGCCCGTGGACGCCTATCCGGAGCTGCGGGCGACGCAGGCGGTGAAGACGCTGGCGGTGGCGAACCTCCTCGTCACCATGGACCACGCGGATCCGGAGCTGGCGGAGAGCGTCACCCGCTCCGTGATGAACAGCAGGGACCGCATAGGGCAGAAGGTGCACGCGGCGCAGAAGGTGGATCTCCGTACGGCGATCTTCACCGACCCCCTCCAGCTGCACGCGGGGGCACGCCGCTACTACCTGTCGGTCAAGCCCTGAGGGGCGTCACCGGCTGTCGGTACCTGTTGTCGCTCGCGGTCGCGCCCCGGGGAGCGCTACTGCCTGTCGGTCAAGGCCTGAGGCGTGCCGTTCACACCCTCGCCCTGCCGCGGCACCTTGATCACCGCGCGCAGTCCGTGCGGCTCGTTGGGGGCGTACGTGAGCGTGGCGCCGCCCGCCGCGAGGAGGGCCCGGGAGATGGACAGCCCCAGGCCCGAGCCGGAGACGTTCTGGTGGCGGCTGCTGCGCCAGAAGCGGTCGCCGATGCGGGTGAGCTCCTCGTCCGTGAGGCCGGGGCCGCCGTCGGCGACCGTGATGCCGACGCAGTCGCCCTCGACCTCGACGCTGACGTGGACCGGGGAGCCGCCGGGCGTGAACTTGAGCGCGTTGTCCACCACCGCGTCGAGGGCGCTGGAGAGGGCGACCGGATCGGCCCAGCCCGTCACCGCGGCCGGACCGCTGTAGGTGAGCGTCACCTGCTCGCGGTCGGCGACCGGTGACCAGGCCCCCACCCGGTCGGTGACGATCTCCGCTATGTCGGTCAGCTGGAGGTCGGCGGCGGCGTGCTCGGCGAGGGCGAGGCCCAGGAGGTCGTCGAGCACGCGCGCGAGGCGCTTGCCTTCGGCCTGCACGGAGGCGACCTCGGCATGGCCGGCCGGGAGGTCCAGGGCGAGGAGGTCGATGCGCAGCAGGAGGGCGGCGAGCGGGTTGCGCAGCTGGTGCGAGGCGTCGGCGACGAAGGCGCGCTGCTGGTCCAGGACGGTCTCGACGTTGTCGGCCATCTCGTTGAAGGAGCGCGCCAGGCGGCGCAGCTCGGGCGGCCCGCTGTCGGCCGCGACGCGGGAGTTCAGCCGCCCCGTGGCGATGCCGTGCGTCGCGGCGTCCAGGGTCCGTACGGGCCGCAGCACCCACCCCGTGAGGCGGAACGCGGCGGCGACGGCGACGAGCATCGCGGCGGTCTCGCCGGCCACGAGCAGCATCCAGGAGTGCAGGATCCGCGAGCGCAGCTGCCCCGTGGGGGAATCGGTGACGACGACCGCGACGACGTCGCCGTCGCGGATGACGGGGGAGGCGACGGCGAGCCGGCTGTGCTGCAGCGGCCAGACCTGCCCGGGGTCGTGGCTGCGGCGCCCCGCCAGGGCCTCCTTGAAGGCCCGCCGGCCCTCACCGGTGGACGGCACCTCCCAGCGCCGGGGGGCGACCGCCATGGCCGCTCCGTCGCGGTAGAAGATGCCGACCCTGATGTCGTACAGCTCCTCATAGCGCAGGAGTTCGGAGCGCAGGGTGTTGAACCGTTCGTCCGTCTCGGCCGCCTGGTCGGACGGCCGGGTGGTGACGAACTGGGCGAGGGCCGCGAAGCGGGCGGTGTCGTCGATGCGGTCGACGACCACGCGCTGCTGCTCGGCCGCGGCGATGCTGGCGGCGAGAGGGAACCCGAGGGCCAGCAGCACGCCCGCGAGCAGGACGATGAGGAGCGGAAGGAGTCGTGTGCGCACAGGTTCGGCCGGCCCTCACCGGGCCGGGACGACGATTTTGTAGCCGACCCCGCGGACCGTCTCGATCAGCGCGGGCATGCGCAGTTTGGCGCGCAGGGAGGCGATGTGCACCTCCAGGGTGCGGCCGGTCCCCTCCCAGCTGGTCTGCCACACCTCGCTGATGATCTGTTCGCGGCGGAAGACGACGCCGGGCCGCTGGGCGAGCAGGGCCAGCAGGTCGAACTCCTTACGGGTGAGCGGGACGGCCGTACCGGCCACGGAGACCTCGCGGTTGGGGAGTTCGATGATGAGGCTGCCCAGTCGCAGCGAGCGCTGCGCGGAGGGCTCCTGCGTCTCCTGCGGGCCCTTGCCGGCGGGCGGCTTGCGGCGGGCGACCGCGTGGATGCGGGCGAGGAGCTCGCCGGTGTCGTAGGGCTTGACCACGTAGTCGTCGGCGCCGAGGTTGAGACCGTGGATCTTGGAGCGGGTGTCGGCGCGGGCGGTGACCATGATGACGGGTATGCCGGTGCGTTTGCGGATCTTGCCGCAGACCTCGAAGCCGTCCTGGTCGGGCAGCCCGAGGTCGAGCAGGACGACGGCGAAGGGCACGCCCGCGTCGGGCAGCAGGGCGCGCAGCGCCTCCTCGCCGCTCCGGGCATGGGTGACGTCGAAGCCGTGCCGGGACAGCACCGCCGCCAGAGCCGCGGCGACGTGGTCGTCGTCCTCCACCAGCAGCAGTCTCATCCGGCCCCCTCCCTGTGACCGCAGCGTGGGCACTCCCGCATCCACGCGGATGGACGCCCGGTCCGTCAAGGGGGTTCCGGGAGCGAAGGAGCTTCCGTTATCCAGCCGGTACGCCCGCGCGACCGGCGTGCACGCCGCGCGCCCCCTTCACGCAGAGTGTCCCTTTGCGGCCGGATCGTTATGCTCAATTTCAGCTCAGATGTAATGACGCTGGTCGATGCCGCTCATTAGGGTCCTCCCAATCGAGGAGGATGGAGCGAGGAACGCCGATGAGCGAAGTATCGGTGACCGACGAGGCCACTGCCGCCGCGGACCCACTGGTCGTCCTGAAAAGCGTCAACAAGCACTTCGGCGCCCTGCATGTCCTCCAGGACATCGACCTGACGATCGCACGCGGCGAGGTCGTCGTCGTGATCGGCCCGTCGGGCTCCGGCAAGTCGACGCTGTGCCGGACCGTCAACCGTCTGGAAACCACGGATTCCGGATCGATCACCATCGACGGCAGACCACTGCCCCAGGAGGGCAAGGAACTGGCCAGACTGCGTGCCGACGTCGGCATGGTCTTCCAGTCCTTCAACCTCTTCGCGCACAAGACCGTGCTCGAAAATGTGACGCTTGGTCAGATCAAGGTCCGCAGGACGGACCGCCGCAAGGCCGAGGAGAAGGCACGCGCCCTCCTCGACAGGGTCGGCGTCGGGGCCCAGGCCGACAAGTACCCCGCCCAGCTCTCGGGCGGCCAGCAGCAGCGCGTGGCCATCGCCCGGGCCCTGGCCATGGATCCGAAGGTGATGCTGTTCGACGAGCCGACGTCGGCGCTCGACCCGGAGATGATCAACGAGGTGCTGGAGGTCATGCAGCAGCTCGCCCGGGACGGCATGACGATGGTCGTCGTCACCCACGAGATGGGCTTCGCCCGCTCCGCCGCCAACCGCGTGGTCTTCATGGCCGACGGCCGCATCGTCGAGGAGGCGCGGCCGGACCAGTTCTTCAGCAACCCGCGCAGTGACCGTGCCAAGGACTTCCTCTCGAAGATCCTGCACCACTGACCGCACCGGCGCCCCGCCGCCGGACCGGCCCGTTCGGCCCCTCCCGTCACGGCTGCCCCGAACCGCTCCGCTCCACCTGCAGACGCAAAGGATGTTCACCATGAAGCTCCGCAAGACCGTCGCAGCCGCCGCCGTGGCACTGGCCCTCACCGCGACCGCCACCGCCTGCGGCAAGTCGGGCAGCCCGGACGACGACAAGGCCGACAAGCCCGGCGACGGCAAGTCCGCACCGGCCGTGCCGACCTACAAGGTGAACACCTCGGCCGACGTCAAGGGCTCGCCCGTCTTCGACCGGATCAAGGGCAAGACGATCACCATCGGCACCAAGGCCGACCAGCCCGGCCTGGGCTACGAGAACCCCACCTCCAAGAAGCGCACCGGCTTCGACGTGGAGATCGCCCGGATGATCGCGGCCGACCTCGGCTTCGACGAGGCCCACATCAAGTTCAAGACGGTGCCGTCCGAGGCCCGCGAGACGCAGCTCGCCAGTGGCGGCGTCGACTTCTACGTCGGCACGTACACGATCAACGACGAGCGCAAGAAGCAGGTCGACTTCGCCGGCCCGTACTACGTCGCCGGCCAGGACCTGCTGGTGAAGTCCGACAGCAGCATCAAGGGCCCCGAGGACCTCAAGGGCAAGAAGGTCTGCTCGGTGACCGGCTCGACGCCGCTCAAGCGCATCAAGGAGCCCAAGTACAGCGTGGGCGAGGTCAAGGCCCAGCAGGGCTACCAGCTGTGCGTCCAGGAGCTCGTGTCCGGCACGGTCGACGCCGTGACGACCGACGACACCCTCCTCAAGGGCTACGCCGCGGAGAACAAGGGCGCCCTGAAGGTGGTCGGCAAGCCGTTCTCCACGGAGCCCTACGGCGTGGGCGTGAAGAAGGACGACAAGGCGCTGCGCGCGGCCATCAACGACGCCATCGAGGCGCACGTGAAGAACGGCGACTGGAAGAAGGCCTACGACGCCACCATCGGCCTCTCCGGGGTCGCCGCGCCGAACCCGCCCGCGGTCGACCGCTACTGATCCGCACGTGATCCACTACTGATCAGCCGGGAGCGCTGCCTTGAACGTTCTGTCGGACCACTTCGCGGAGTTCCGCGAAGGATTCCTCGGCACCGTGGAGCTCACGGGGCTCAGCGGCCTGCTGGCCCTGGTGCTGGGCATACTGATGGCGGCGTTCCGGGTCTCCCCGGTGCCCGCCCTGCGAATATTCGGCACCACTTGGGTGACGCTGCTGCGCAACACCCCGCTGGTGCTGCTCTTCCTGGCCGTCACCCTGGGCCTGCCCGCCCTCGGGCTCAAGGGCTGGGACTCCTTCTGGCTCGCCGTGCTGACGCTCGGGTGCTACACCTCGGCGTTCATCTGCGAGGCCGTCCGGTCCGGCATCAACTCCGTGCCGGTGGGCCAGGCGGAGGCCGCCCGCTCGATCGGGATGACCTTCAACCAGACGCTGGGCCAGGTCGTGCTGCCCCAGGCCACCCGCACCGCGGTGCCGCCCATCGGCAGCCTGATGATCGCCCTCACCAAGAACACGGCGATCGCCTCCGGCTTCAACGTGACCCAGCTGGGCTCGGTGCAGAAGTCGCTCAACGCCGACACCGGCTACAACATCTACGTGATCTTCCTCTGGATCGCGGTCTGCTACATCATCATCACCCTCGCGGTCAGCGGCCTGTTCCGGCTGCTGGAGAACCGGCTGGCGGTGGCCCGGTGAGCGCGAACGTCCTCTACGACGCACCCGGCCCCCGGGCGCGGGCCCGCAACCGCCTCTACGGGGCGCTGTCCACCGTCGCGATCCTCGGCCTGATCGCCTTCGTCATCTACCGGCTGGACGACACCGGTCAGTTCCAGGCCGGCCTGTGGGACGACTACGAGTACAGCGACACCCACCAGCGCATCGTCGACGGCTTGCTGACGACCCTGAAGACGTTCGCGATCGCGGCGGTGCTCTCGCTCTCGCTCGGCGCGGTGCTGGCGGCCGCCCGGCTGTCCGACCACCGGCCGGTGCGCTGGGCCGCCACGGTGGTGGTGGAGTTCTTCCGCTCCATGCCGCTGATGATCATGATCTTCCTGCTGTTCGCGGGCGTCTTCACCAACGATCCGATGTGGGCGCTGGTCATCGGGCTCACGCTCTACAACGGCTCCGTGCAGGCCGAGATCTTCCGGTCCGGGATCAACGCGGTGCCCCGCGGCCAGGGCGAGGCCGCCTACGCGCTCGGACTGCGCAAGACGCAGGTGATGTCGAGCATCCTGATCCCGCAGGGCGTACGGACGATGCTGCCGTCGATCATCAGCCAGCTCGTGGTGACCCTGAAGGACACCTCGCTCGGGTTCATCATCCTCTACGAGGAGCTGCTCTTCGTGGGCAAGGCCTTCGCCGAGCAGACCAAGCCCGTGAACGGCGTCTACGCCTTCATCCCGATGGTGATCATCTTCGGTTCGATCTACATCCTGCTCTGCCTGGCGCTGTCTTCGGTGGCCACCTGGGTCGAACGGCGCACGCAGCGCTCGCGCAAGGGCAGCCCGCCCGCGATGCCGACGGCCGGAGGCGCCGTCACGACCGGGTCCGCCGGGGGCACGGACGGCGCCTCC